>NZ_JBHWGP010000006.1:47776-219186 GCF_042733155.1 Streptomyces sp. NPDC059740
GGTCTTTGCGCGTTTTTACAGTTAGGGGCGTTGGGGTGTGGGGGGCCCTCGGTTAAACCCGCCCGGCCCCCACACACGCATCCGGCTTGGTCGAGCCCGGAGAGCGCCCCACCCGACGCCACGTTGCATATCATTCTAGCGCGATGTACTTTAGCGCCTGCCCCTGCACGATCAGGGGGCCGGCACCGAAGGGAGCCGGCGGTGTCGGCGTCATCCCGAGTCCGTCCCACCAGCGGCTCCGGCCACGGAGCCACCACCTCGGCCTGCACCCTCGCCGGCCCGACAAGGAGTGATCACGGTGATCCCCGCCGACGCTGACGAAGAGGTCCTGACCTCCGAGGAGATCGCGGAGAAGTACAAGGTCAACGTGCCGCAGGTCGGGTACTGGAGCGAGATGAAGGGGTTTCCCGAGGGCTGGCCGGACGGCCCCGGCCGCACCCTCGTCCGCGATGCTCGTGAGGTGGACGAGTGGCTGCGCGAGAACCTGCCCGTCCACTGGGCGCGCGGCCAGGAGTCGGACAATCCCTACGGCCTTCCGGAGGGCAATCCCAAGGACCTGCTGTCGCTCAAGGACATCGGAGAGTTCGAGGCGAAGGCGCTCGGGCGGGACGAGCCGGTGCCGGCAACCACCCTGCGCGGGTACCTGTCCAAGGGGACGATGCCCAAGGCCGACCGCACACCGGGCGATGGGCTGAAGCCCGAGGTGACGGACCGCAGGTGGTTCCGTCAGACCGTCTACGACTGGGTCAACCGTCCGCGGAGCATGCGACGCCAGAAGAAGGCTGATGGAGGTGCTGGCGGTGCACAGGCACCGGCGCAGCGCCGGCCCAAGAAGCAGTCCGGCGCCGCACAGCAGTCGTCGTCGCGCGTGGATGTGGATGGCATCGCCGAGAAGTACGGGGTCAGCCGGCCGACGGCCAGCAGGTGGACGCGCACTGAAGGCTTTCCGGCACTGGACGGAGCCGACTACGACGCAGCCTTGGTGGACGCCTGGGTGCGCTCCGAACGGCGGCGCACCTGGGAAGCGGCACAGCGGCTGCCGGCGCCGGCGGCTGAGGCGGCCGGCGCTCCCGAGGCATCGGAGGAGCAGGTGCCGGCGGCCGCAGGGGCGGGACGACGGTCTCGGAGCAGGAAGGGGGTCGAGCTGGCCGCGGACCAGATCGGCCCGCGGTATGGCGTCCCCCCGGAGACCGGCACCAACTGGACCAGGGTCAAGGAGAAGCGGGAGGACGGCAGAGTCGTCCGCAAGGCCTTCCCCGCCCCCCTGCGGACAGCGCCGCGTGTGTGGGACCAGGACGAGGTCGACGACTGGGTGAGGGAGGCCCGCCCGCACGTGTGGGCGGCCTTCAAAGGCACCGGTCCGGTGCTGCTCAACCCGCTGCCCGAAGGCGATCCTCGCGACCTTCTGGACGTGGATGACTTCGCGGAGGTGTGGGGTATCGCCACACGGGGCGAGCCCCTGGCGCGAGAAACCGTCATGTCGTACCACACCCGGGGGCAGATCCCGTACGCAGACCGGACTCCGGACGACGGGAAGAAGCCGCGGGTGCTGTCCTACCACTGGTATCGCGAAACGGTGTACGACGTCATCACCAGCCGGCGCGGGCCAGGGAACTTCGAGCCCAAGCGGCCTCGTGAATGAGATATGAGTCGGGCCCGGTACCCCACGGCGGGGGTACCGGGCCCGACTCATCTGTGCGGCATTCCGGTTGAGCCGGAGTGCTCACCGGCGCATGTGCCTGTCGAGAAGGAAACGGCGCAGCGGACGGGGCCGGTGCGGCGGAAGTCCGGCCAGTTCGTACACCGCGTCGTGCAATTGCGGGTGGGCCATGAGGGTCCACTGCCGTCCCAGAGCCCGGTAGACGTTCACCAGCGCCGTGTGCGGGTGCATGCCGAGGAGTGTGCTGTAGGCGGCCGCCACAGCGGGGGTGCGCGAGCGGCCCGCGACACAGTGGAGGAAGACCCGCTTGCCTTGCTGGCGCAGCCGGAGAATCTGGTGGGCGGTCTGGTGGAGCACGAAGTGGAGGTTGCTGTTCGCGCCTTCCTTGTCGACCAGCCAGACCCTGACGTGTTCGACGTCGGTCGCGGCGAAGATCGGGTCCTGGCCGACCCGGCACAGCGACACGACCGCGTCGATCGGAGCCTCGCCCTGGAACTCGGTCATGGGCAGGTTGCTCATGAGGACACCAGGGTCTTCCGGATGGGGGGCGACGAACCCCTTGCCCGCGTAGGCGGGGATGCGGACGCGAGCGGCTGAGGGCCAGCCGTCGGCGTCGTCGGCTCCGGCGCGCGCCGTCAGCACGGCCAGGCGGACGAGGTCGGGGCCGGTCAGGTTCGGCCAGCCGTTGACGGCCTGCTGCCAGGCGAGCGGGATCGCCGAGACGCCCCAGCGCGCGCCCAGCAGAGCCCCCGCGATCGCTGCGACGGTGTCGGTGTCGTTGCCTGCTCGTACGGCGGCCTCGGTCGCGAGCTGGAAGTGCTGGGCGGGGAACGAGCCGTGCTCGGGCGCGTGCTCCGGGACGGAGGTGCGAGTGATGGCCGACCAGGCGGCCTGGAGCGCGGTGACCACGTATCCGTTCGTCGGCCAGTGGTGCGGCGGGTTGGCCTCGGCCTCGTCCAGTCGCGTGTTCCAGAGGGCCTGGCGGTCGGGGGCCAGGAGCGCGACGCCGTCGCGGACGCCGTCGAAGCTGCCTTCGAGGACGGCGGTTCGGATGCCGGAGCACCACAGGATGCACGCTTCCACGCATTCGGGGTCGCTGTGGGTCAGGGAGCTGATCAGTGTGGCGGCCTCGACCATGCCGTCGAGGTCGTCCAGGTAGGCGAGGGCCACGATGCCGGTCCGCATCAGTGAGCCGTTGCCCGCGCTGTACCGGGTGCGGGCGGTGTAGGCGTCGGCGGCCGCTGTCATGGCTTCTGACGGTGAAGCGGCCTTGTTGGCCCTGGCCGTGCTCAGCACCGTCCGGGTCTGGGAGCCGATGTCGCTGGCGCCTCCCTCGCGCCATGCGTGGAAACGGCGGGCGATCTGGTCGAGAGCGGAACGGCTGGTGAGGTCGGCTCCGGTGGCGGCGACCTCGGCGATGCAGACGTGCATCTGGGTGTCGTCGCTGTACTCCCCCGGCTTGTACGGGCCCAGGCCTCCGCCGATCATGACGGGCTGCTGGCTGGCGGTCAGACGCGGCTGGAACTCGTAGGGGACGCCGAGAGCATCACCGCACGCAGCTCCGATGAGGACACCGGCCGCGCGGTCGGCGGCGTGGATGTCCAGCGGCCGGGAGCCGGAGGGCTGAGGGGTGGCTGCGAGGGCGGTGAGCATCGTCATCACGGGGTATCTCCCGATGTCAGGGGGTGTGCGGGAAGCCTGAGAGGAACGGTGGCGGGGAGCGCGGCGTGAACTAGCCGGGCGCTCCGACCCGCTGTCGTTATGTCAGCCTGACACAGCATCGTCATAACGTCAACCCGACGAAATTCGTTGCATATTCGTGTTGCGCGATGTACTGTCGAAGTCGTTCGGTCGAGCAGCCGCCGTTGCATCGACCGACCCTCTCCCCTCCCGTCCGTGTCATCCGGCGCGGCGGGTCACGAAGCGGATGCGCGCCCCTTCGCGGCGCAAACCCTCCCCCTTTACAAGGAGTTCGACATGAACAAGGCCCAGCTCGTCGATGCCGTCGCGGACCGGATCGGCAGCCGTCAGCAGGCTGCCGACGCCGTCGACGCCGTTCTGGACGCCATCCTCCGCGCGGTTGTCAGCGGCGAGCGAGTGTCGGTCACCGGCTTCGGTTCGTTCGAGAAGGTTGACCGTCCCGCCCGGTTCGCCCGTAACCCTCAGACCGGCGAACGGGTCCACGTTAAGAAGACCTCGGTGCCCCGATTCCGCGCGGGCCAGGGATTCAAAGACCTCGTGGACGGCTCCAAGCAGCTCCCCGCTACGGAGCAGGTGGCGGTGAGGAAGGCCCCCAAGGGAACCCTGTCCGGCTCTACCAAGCAGCTGGAGACGACAGCGGCCTGATCATCTCCGCCGCCGCACCTCAGGCCCCATCCCCCCATCCCCGCTGCGGCCGGGCTCCCCGGCGCCCGGGCCGCAGCACCGACACACCCGCCGCGCTCCCGTGGCGGCCGTCACCCGCCCCGAGGACCACGATGCCCATCAGCCCCACGCCGCACCACCCGCCGCCCTGGATGACCGGCCACTCGGCCGGTCTCATGCTGCTGGCCGCGCTCGCCGAGTACGGCATCACCCCGGGCGACCGCCTGTCGATCGGCCCCGACCGCTTCGACATCCCGCTGCCGTTCCCCCAAGGCTTCTGGGGCCGGCTCTCCATCGCCGACCGTTCCCGCTCCGTCCGGCACGCCCCTGATGCACACACCGGCTGGCGCATGTACCTGCACGACGAGCGCGGCGAGCCGGTCGGGGACCCGGTGTTCGTCACCGGCACCGGGGGTCTGGTCGACTGCGCCGAAGACTCCGCCATGCTCGCCGCGGCCGTCGCGGACTGGCTGACCGCGCCGGTCTCCCGTCACTGCGACTGCTACGGCAACGAGCATCCCGGACGGCCGCATGACCGCGAGTGCAACCGCTACCGGCGGCCCGTGCAGGGACGTCCGGCGTGAACGCCGAATATGACGGGCTGACGGCCGGCGCGACGACGGTCGACAGGCCTCCAACCCCGGAGACCCCGCACCACACGACGCAGACCAAGGCTGTTGTCCCGTTCGACGCCGCCACCACCGCAACGGCGTGCCACGCCTCCCCCGAGGTACCGCATTCGCCGTGCGGTGAGCCTGTCGGCGGCGAACCGTGATCACCCGCCTGGAGACGTGGTGGAACGTCGGGGTGGACTCCTTCGCCGAGGACGGCGGCTACGACGCGGCCGAGGTGCCCCGGGAACTGTGCTGGTACGTCACCTCGTCGATCACCGACATCAAGGCTCTGGAAGAGGCCGAGGGCTGGGCGTACGGCTACGGCTCGCCTCAACTCCGGGTCCGCGACGGGCGGGTGCACATAGCGCTCGCCTGGCGCCTGGAGGTGGACCGCGAGTCGTGGGCCGCCGTCCGCGGTCTCGACCCGCGCGCCGCCGTGCGTCACGACTTCGCCGAGCACATCGCCCGGGAACTCATCGGCCTCCCCTCCGTGTGCGAGACCGACGCCGTGATGACCGCCCGGTACGCCACCGGCCGTGGCACCGTCCGCCGCTCGTGGGCGTGGCAGGACCGCCATCCCGACGCCGCCGGTGACGGGCCGCTCATCCAGCTCCCGGTCGTCCCCGACCAGTCCCACAGAAAGACACCGTCATGACCTATCTCGTGGTCGAACACGGCCGGGTCACCTCGGCCCACACCACCCTCGCCTTGGCCCGCGCCGCCGAGGCGCAGGGGCCCGGCCACAGCAACGAGGCCGGCCCGGCCCTGGGCAGGGAGCCCGCCTGGTGGTACCGAGGTGGCCACGGCGACTTTCCGCAGCTCGGGCTCGTGCGCACCGAGGCAACCGCGCTCGGGCTCCGCTTCGAGCTGCGCGCCTGCCAGGCGCCCGCCGGCAGCTGCGACCACGACCCCTGTGCCGCCTACGTCACCTGGGCCAGCAGCAGTTCGTATCACCTGCTCGGCGACCTGGCCATGTTCGTGCCCGCGTCGTGGGTCTGGGCCGGAATGCGCGGCCACGACCCCCGTGGTGACGAGCCCGGGTTCCGGGCCGAAGCGCAGGCACTCGTCGAGCGCCTGACGGCCGACCTGCGCCCACCCCTGTATCCCGTCGGTGAGGCGCCCATCGACCCGCGACCTCTGGAAGACCGGCGTGCAGCTGCGCACGGCCTCGTCGTGCGGTTCCTCGCGGCCCACTTCGGACCGTCGCCGAGCCGAGCATCTGCCGTCGAGGTGCATGCAGTGCTCGCCGACGAGCTCGTGCACCTGACGTTCGAGCCTCCGGCGGAGGAGAGGCGGGCCGTGTGCGGGGTACGGCTTGCGAATCGGGATGACGGCCACGACCTCGTCGACGACACCGCGCGCCGGTGCAAGCAGTGCTTCGGCCGCGCGCCCATCAGCCCGCCGCCGGTGCTCACGGCGGCGGAACACGACGCATGGACGACCGTTCTCCGTGCCCAGAACCCGCCCCGTCCGTAACCCGGCACCGTCCGCCATAAGAGGTGATTGCCCGTGTCCGAAGCACTTGTCGCCCCGGTTTCCGGCTCGTACGCGCAGACCGAACTCCGCCTGCTGCGGCGGGGTTCCTACACCGCCGGCTACGTGCCGCAGGTGATCGATTTCATCATGCGCGGCGTGATGGGCAGCGAGTTCGCATCCCCCAGTGAGGAGGGGCCTTCCCCCGCGAAAGTGGACACGCGTTCGGGTGGTTATGCGGCCAGCGTGAGCTTATCGGACGCCTGCTGGTGCTGGTTTTCGTAGTCGACGGGGCTGAGGTGTCCGTTGGCGGAATGCCTGCGGCGGGTGTTGTAGCGGGTGAGCCACCGGAAGACGGTGCGTCGGCAGAGTTCCGCTCCCGGGTAGTGGTGGGCGCCGCGCAGGGTCTCCCGCTTGAGAGTGGCGTGGAAGCTCTCGCAGGCGGCGTTGTCGGCGGAGGTGCCGACCGCGCCCATGGACTGGGTGACGCCCAACTCGCCGCACAGATTGGCGAATTCACGCGATGTGTACTGGGCGCCGTGATCGGAGTGGAAGACCGCGCCGCTCAGATTGCCGCGGGTGGCGGCTGCCATCCGCAGGGCGTCGGCGACGAGTTCGGTGCGCATATGGGTGGCGATGGACCAGCCGACCACCCGGCGGCTGAAGCAGTCCAGGACGGTGGCCAGGTAGAGGAACTGGCCGTCCCCGGTGGGGAGATAGGTGATGTCGCCCATGTACTTGACGCCGGGCGCGGGGGCGGTGAAGTCACGCTGGAACAGGTCCGCCACCGGGGTCGCCGACGGCTCGGGGATCGTGGTGCGGACCCGTCTGCGCAGGCGTATGCCCGCGATGGAGAACGTGCGCATCACGCGGGCCACCCGTTTCTCGTTGATCTTGCGGCCGTCGGCGCGGAGCTCGGCGGTGATCCGCGGGGAGCCGTAGGCGCCGTCGGAGTCGGCGTGGACGGCGCGGATCTGTTCGGCCAGGGCCCGGTCGGCGGCCTGCCGCGCCCTCCGCGCGTCGGCTCCGTCCCGCCACTTGTAGTAGCTGGAGCGGTTCACGCCCAGCACCTGGCACAACCGCTTCACGCCGAAGGCGTCCCGGTGGTCGTGGACGAACTGGAAGCGGTTCACCAGTTCGTCTCGCCGGCGAAATACTTGGCCGCCTTGCGCAGGATGTCCCGCTCGGTGGCCAGCTTCCGCTCGCTCGCCTCAAGCTCGGCCACCCGGGCCTCCAGTTGCCGGATCCGCTCGTCCGGGTCGGCGGACGGTGCCGGCTGTCCGGCCCGGGCCGGCGCTGCCCCGCCTGCCCGGGCGGCCGCGGGGGCGACGCCGCGGCGTGCCCGGTCCCGCAGCACCCACTCAGGCAGCGTCGCTCTGTTGATGCCCAGGTCAGCGGCGATGCTCTTGTAGGTCGCCTCGGGCGTGGACTCGTACAGGGCCACGGCATCGGCCTTGAACTCGTCCGAGTAGTCCTTCATCGCCATCGGCGGTCTTCTCGCTTCCTCCGGATCAAGCAGATCCAGTATCAGCGTGTCCACCACTCAGGGGGAGGCCCCGAGCAGGCCAGGGAGATCCATCGCCTCCTCGTGCGCTATGCCGCAGGCGGTCAACCGGGTTCGCGGGAGCTTGCACGGGCCATGCTGAACGTGCGGCACGCAACGGGGCTTGTGCGGCATGAGCACTACCGGGCGTCGGCCGTACCCGCCGTCGGCCCGGATGCTGCCGTCTCCGGGCATCGGCTGCTCGAGCTCGCCGCGGCCGCCGGCCGCGACCGGGTCCTGCCCGCGCAGGGCGGGGCGCTGGTCGTCAGCGAAGACGGCACCGACGGGCAGGGGACCGTCTATCGCCCCGTGCCCCTGGAGGAGGCGCGGGCGATTCGTGTGGCCGCGCGCGGCGCCAAGGAGGAAGCTGTCCGGCTGCACGAGCGGGTCGTTGCGGCGCTGAGTCCCCACGTTCGGATGGCTGAGTGGAGCAAGGACGAGGGATACGGCGTCGCCGTGGATGTCGTGTGCAATACGGTCTCCGTGTACTGGTGGCCGGCTTCCCTGCCCGAGACACGAGATCTTTGGGAGCGGGGTGGAATCCGGCAGCTGTGCATGCACCTGTTGTCGGCGTGGTTCCGCGCCTCTGAAGGCCCTCGGGGGACTGTCCACATCCATGGCGTTGCACATTTGAGTTTCATCGTGTAACTTAGATGTATCAGCTCGGGGCGGCGCCCGGTATGCGCTACGCCCCCTTAGCTGACCAACTCCCCGCATCTCTACGCCACTTCGCCGCTCCGCGTCGAATGCCGGCGTCCCGGCCGGCGCCCGCAGCCGTCGGGCCACTTTCCAAAGGAGCATTGATGTCCGACACCGCTCCGAAGTACGCCGTCGCGTTCGACATGCGCGTACTGAACTTCTTCTCCCGCCTGTCGTGCGTCGAGAACGCCGAAGCCGCGCTCGCGACTTGGGTGCCCACCGGGGCCCTGCCCGACCACCACATGTGCCTCGCAGCAGTGATGTTCCGCTCGCACAACGGCGTGAGCACGCTGACGGCAGCGCTCGCCCTGGCCGACGACACCGGTCATCTCATCTGGAACCCCGAAGCCATGGGCAGTCGCACCGAGCGTCGTACGGCCCTGTGCGACTACTGGGACTGGACGGAGGAGATCCGGCCCGCCAGCGAAGCGGGCGACCGGCTGATCCGCGCGGCGCTCCCGCTGTACGGCGTCGACGCCGAGGCGGCCGACCTCGACCTGGCCCGGGAGCTGTTCGGCACCACCCTCGCCGATGACGAGTACGGCCGATCTCGGCGAATCCGGCAGCTACTGAAGCGACTCAGCCTCTCCACGTCCACGACGCCTCCGGCGCCTTCCGCGGCGGGCGGTGCACGATGAGCGCACCTCCGGTCCCGCAGATGTGCGCTCACCGCCCTCGGCGCGGTGGCCTGGTCGTTCCCTACGTGTCCTTCGAGCACAACAACGCCGTCACGTTCGGCGCGCTCGACCCGCGCAAGCGGACCCGCGCCTTCGTCAACCGCCTCTGTCAGATCTGCGAGAGGCCGTTGCACGAGCGGTTCTATGTGCTGCTCCGGCCCCAGGACGTGAGCGTCGGCTACGCACCCGAGCCCGGGCTCCATCCGCCGTGCATGGTCTACTCCGAGCAGGCCTGTCCCATGTTGTCCGGAGCCGTGACCACCTACCGCGAGGGCGGGGTGATCGCCCGGCACCCGGCAGGCCGGCCGTGTGACGACCCCAACTGCTCCTGCCCCGTGACTGCCTCCAGTGAGGAGGACGAACGGCGTTCGGGCAGCGCGGCGGACGACTGGGACGCGTGGATGCTGCCGCTGGCGAAGTACCAGCTGCGCCACACCGCCCAGGGCGAACCCATCGGGATCGAGCTCCCCGCCAAGCCGCTGCGCATCCGCCGTATCCGCGTCTCCCCGGCCCGCCAGCGCGCGCTCGCGCTGCTGGAGGCGCTCCAGGAACTGGGCCTGTAGCCCCGCGGCACGCCGACCCCACACCGCCCCTCCGACGAGGAAGAACCATGATCACTGCCACTTTCAGCCCGCCCGACGTCGAGCGCCTGGTCCGGATCGCCGGCGCCCTGGCCGACTCGCCGGCCGCTGCCGAGCTGTCTGCGCCGGATCGCAAGTTGGCGGCTCGCGCACGAACCGAAATCCTGGCTCAGGCCGCCGGCCGCCTCTCCCCCGCCCGCACCGCGCTTCTGGGCCCTCGCCCGGGCGAGCAGGTCTGGCTGCTGCGCATGTGGAGCAGGCACGAGGACTCCACCGTCCCGTACGCCACCGAAGCCGCCGCGCTTGCCGAACTCGCCAGCTACGCACGGGGGTGTTGGGACAACCTGTACGGGCAGCCGGGTGTGCCGGAGCACCCGCCGGCGGATGACGCCGAAGTTGTCGAGTTCTACTTCGGCTCGGACGGCAACGCGCGGCCGGATGAGGGCTACGAGCTGTATGCGGCTGAGGTGGTCCGCGGCCGGCGTTCCCGGTTCGTCCCGCTGGACTTCCGCTTCCCCTTCGCCGCGGAGGCCGAGGCTCTCAACCGCGCCGCGGTCTTCCACGCCGCGGACGATGACGGTCCCGCGTGCATCGAGGTGGCCGGTGTACTCGTCTTCGCCTATCTCGACCACGGCGACGGCGTTGTTCGGGTGTCGGTGCACCTGGACAGCGCCGATCCCGACTACGTCGTCCGGCCGGACGGCACCGTGCCACTGCGCGTAGTAGTGGAGGACACGGTCGTCCTGGACGACGGGCCCGCGCGGGCCCCTCGCCCGACGGTGCTGGAGGAACTCCTGGCCGGGGCGGACAGCAGCCAGAAGGCTGCGATCTACGCGGCGGCCGTCACGGCCGGGCTCATGTGGAGTTGCCCCTCGTGCCGCTGGATCAACCCGCGTGCCGCAGCGGGTTGCGAGGGCCCCGGCAACTGCCGCACGGCCGCACCGCCGACCGGAAGCGAGTCGGCAGCCGCGCTCCCGCTGGCGCAGGTCCCAGTTCTGGAGGGCCCGCGATGAGCAACAAGCCTTATCCGCCCGCCCCTCACCACCTCCGGGCTGCATCCGCGCACGCGGAAGGGCACCTCACCGCCCGGGTCAGCCGCGCGACGCTTCAGACCTACCTGGACGACGGACTGGTCTACCGCAACGACGCCGACGGGTTCCGGCTGCCGCCGGAGGCCGCCGTGGACGAGGGCTCGGGGCCGTACGTCATCACCGGCGCAGGGCGGCGCGCCATCCTGAACGACTCGCAGCGCGCCGCCATCGACTCCGCCGACGACAGCGGCTTCCTGCCTTCGAAGGTCGCGTGGCCGACCGCCGATGCGCTCGTGCGGCTCCGACTCGCTGAATACCGGGACGCCCAGGGCGTGGCACAGCCCACCGACGGCGACGACGGCCGCACCGGTCCCAAACACCGCCTCTGGCTCACCCCAGCGGGCATCGAAGCCGCACGCACCGCCCGGCCGGCGACCTGACCACCTAAGCCCGTCACGGCTCCCCCGGTGCTGGCCATGCACCGGGGGCCGGAGTCCCCGGCGGGCAGTGGCGGCCGGACACACCCTCATCAGTGGAACAGAACGGACACGCAGTGAGCACCGCCTCCGTAGAGACCTTGGCCGACATCTGGCGCCATCTCGAATCGATGCTGGGCCCGTTCCTCGCCGTGCGGGAATGGGCAGAAGAGGCGATCCAGGCGGCGCAGCAGCGCCACCAGGAGAGCGGCCAGGGGCCGATCTGGCGCGCCTTTCCTCTCGTGCGGCCGACCCTCCGCCGGCTCCACACCTCCGAGCGGCTCTACCGGGCCCACGCCGCGGAAGTGCTCGACCGGGTCGCCGAGGGCAAGGACACCCAGCCCGCGACGGCCGCCGAGATGATCTGCGTCCTCATGGAAAGCAGCCTGCCCGCCCCGCTCAACTCCGCTGCCGCCTACCTGTACATGCGCCTGTTCGCCCAGGTGTTCCCAGAGGACTTCCGCCAGCTCGTAGCCAGCCCCACGGAACTGGATGCCTACGAAAGCGTCCACGGGTCGGAAGCCGACGAGTACGAGTCCGACCTCCAGCGGAAGCTCACACAGGCATGGCGAAGGCCAAAGGTCTAACCCGCCGTGCCCGTCATCGCCTGGGCGCGCCACCGCGAGGCCGCCCGACCCGTGCGCAGCGCGCTGTCCCTGCCGCTCCGCCTTCCCTGAGATCAACGACGCGGCGGCCCCGTTTGCCCTTCCTCCCCCAGCGGGAGCGGCCCGTGGGGCCCGCACCGCCCGATTGTTTGGCCCAGACCATGACTCTGACCCTGTTCGACACCCCCGCCCCAGCCCCTTCGGCACCTCAGGTGCAGGTGGCTTCCACGGAATCGCTGGAGGCCTTCCGCGCGTCACCCCGTAAGTCGCTCTCCTACGGCCTCGGCGTCGACTCGACGGCCGTGCTCCTGGCGATCCTCGACGATCCCGTCAGTTTCGGCATCGCCGAAGACTTCTCCGACTTCAGCGTGATCACGGGACTGACGGGATTCGAATTTCCCGACACGATCGCCGACGTCCAGGACCACGTCCTGCCCAGGCTCCGCGCGAAGGGCATCCGCTATGCGCAGGTGGCTCGCGCCGGCCACCTGGAGGACGCCGGCGTCCAGGTCCTCAGCGACACCACGAATCCCGGGAAGATGTACAGCCGCGGGCAGTGGACGCTGATGGACGAGCTGGAGGCCAACGGCACCGTCCCGCAGTACGCCGGCGGTCACCGATGCGCCCAGAAATTCAAGGCTTTCCCCATCGAGCGCTTCCAGCGCGACCAGGCGGGAGGCCAGACGGTCGGCAAGCTCTTCGGTTACAACGCGGACGAGCACAAGCGTGCCGTCGAGGCCAACCGGCACCAGGCCCGCAGGGACAAGAAGGCCGGCACCCGCATCTTCGCGCTCGACTATCCCCTCATCCGGCTCGGGCTCGACCGGAAGGGCGTGCAGGGCTACGTCAAGGAGCGGCTCGGCGTGGCCATGTCCAAGAGCTACTGCCCAGTTTGCCCGTTTTCAGGCGTTTGCTCGCCGCAGCCGGATCATCTGAAGCGGCTGCGGAAGTATCCCGACCTGGCCGCTCGCGTTCTCCGTCTGGAGTACGTGTCCATGGCCCTCAACGACAACAGCTCGCTCTACAAGGACGACACCCTCCACCGGCGCATCGTCAACGACGGCAACGCCGAGGCGCTCGGCCAGTTCGAGGCGCGCCTGAACGAAGAGGACTGGGCCGTCTACCGGTTGCAGCGCGCCTACACCGCAGGGCGCCGGCCCGAGTGCCGCACCGCGCACGGGGACCGCTGCGCCAAGCCGGGATGCCGTGACAACGGCATCAAGGGAACCGTCTACCGGTCGGTGAAGACCGTACGCACCGGCAGCCGCGCGGAAGTCGGCGCGTTCCTGCGCAACGCGGCGTCGGCGCTGGACCGGCCGGTCGAGCACTCCACCAGCGCCCACCGCTCCGGCATCGAGCGCGTACGGACCCGAACCCGCCCGGGCCCCAAGGCGTACGGAACGGTCGAGGACTTCTACGTGACCGCCCCGGCCGGCGTCCAGGACAAGGCCCGCGACGGCTTCGCCAAGGTGTGGGCCGCGATGACCGCCGGCCAGCAGCAGGCCGCCGCCCCCGACGAGGAGTCATGATCACCCGCACTCTGCCCGCGGCCGCGTACGAGAAGCTGACCACCTCCGTCGCCCGGGACACCGGCGATCGGCGCAGCGCCGCCCTGTGGATCCACGCGGCCGGCCTGGTCCGGCACGCCCAGGAGCACGGCCTTCTCCCGGACACCGGCCCTGCGCCCGGGGCAGACGGGGTGCGCAAGTCCCTGGAGATCCTGGCCTCCTGCCACCCTGCCCTTGCGGCGCTGACCGACCCTCGCGTTCTGCCGGTCTGGTCCCAGCCACTCGGCGAGACCGTGTGGGAGGCCATCAGCACCTTCTGGGAGCAACACCCCGCGCTGGAGGACGAGCACCGGATCGACGGCTACGCCCTCGGCGACACGTACCAGTTGCTCTCTGACGATGCCCGCAAGGGCCGCGCGCTTTGCCAGACCCCGCCGTGGATCGCCCGCTTGCTGCTCCGCCTGTCCCTGGAGCCGGCGATGGAGGAGTGGGGGCCGGCCGGCACCCGGATGATCGACCCCGCCTGCGGGACGGGGCACATCGTCATGGCGGCCTTCCACATGGCGCGGGTCCCGCCGGTCCGCGGGCGGGGCTCGGCCCCGGCGGCACACGGGCATCGGGCGCTCGAGCGGGCACTGGCCGCGGTGACGGGGGTCGACCTCGACCCCTACGCCGCCGCGCTGACGGCGTATCGCCTGCTCGCCAGCTGCGCCACCATCCTCCGCACGCCGCTGGAGCGTCTGCCGTCGAGCTGGCCGGTCAACGTGGCCGCGGCCGACTCACTGTTGGCGCGCGACGAGCCCCTGCTAGCGGCCGGTGCCTACCACGCCTGCGTGGCCAACCCGCCGTACATCACGCCGAAGGACCCCGTCGTCCGCGACCGCGTGCGCGCCGCGTATCCGCAGGTCGCCAGCGGCAAGTACTCCCTGGCCCTGCCCTTCACGGCGCTGATGCTTGAGCGCCTCGCCGCCCCCGGCGGATTCGTGGCACAGCTGACCAGCAACTCGTTCATGAAGAGGGAGTTCGGAAGACGGTACGTGGAGGAGTTCCTGCCACGGTTCGATGCGCGCTGGATCATCGACACCTCCGGGGCCTACATCCCCGGTCACGGAACGCCCACCTGCATCCTCGTCCACCGTGCGCGCCCGCCTGTGGGAGACACGGTGACAGTGATCCGGGGCAACGCCGGCGAGCCGCGCATCCCCGAGGATCCGGCGCGGGGGCTGGTGTGGTCGGCGATCGAGGACGCAGTCCACAGCCGGTTGGCCTGGGATCGGTTCCAGGAAGGACTCGTCCAGTTCCTCGGAGAAGCCGAGACCAACTAGGCGTTGCATGTTGAGTTTTCTAGATGTACTGTGATGACATCGCGGAGCGCAGATCGCACGCCGGGCCCCAGCTGACTTAGCCAGTGAACCGTGGGCCCCTCCATCCCGAAATCTCGAACGCACGGAGAGCACCGATGAGAAGGAAGTGCACGGCGGTGAAGATGCCGCTGGGCTACCGGATCAACAAGTTCCTCAGCAGCCGCTTCGGCGAGTTCCGCACGGGGGACCGGGTGGCGGTGACCGGCAGCCGGTGGGGGGACTACACCGGAACTGTCGTGCACTCGGTGTACCAGACCGTGACGGTCGCCCCTGATCCGGGCACCACCGAACGCCTGTACCCCGACGTGTACGGCGTGACGCGGTCGCTTGAGGCGAAGTCGCAGTGCGTGCGCATCTGGAACGGGTGACGCCTCGATGAAGCGCAACAAACCGCTGGTAAAGCAGCGCAAGGCGGGCACTCAGTACCGGCGCCGGAGGGCGTACCAGTTCCCCGACCGCGCGACCGCGCACTGGGTGCTCGCCGTCCCCCAGGCGTTCGCCGGTGTCCACGAGACCGTATTCGACATGACGGGTGCCGTCCCGGCAGGGAACGACGTGGAGTACCCGGACAGTCCGCGCTTCGGCTCTGTGCTGCGCTGGCGGATCGACCGCAACGGCCAGACCGCCTATGTCTACGGCCTGAGCATCGGCTCACGGTTCAGGCAGAGTCCTTCGATATCCGGCAGCCGGGTCGCGGCGTCTGTGCGCCACAGCATCCCGACGTCTTCGGACGTCTACCACGTCTTCGTGGCTGAGCGGGACGTGTGCACGCACGGCACGAAGTGCACGCTCACCAGGTACTTCTACACGTACTCGGATCACGAGGTGGCATCCCACACGCCTGAGCGGTGCCCGACGGCGGTCCTGGCCGACGGACCGCCGTGGCGCCTTGTCGGCCGCACCGTACCTGACGGCCGCCTCATCGTCTGACCCCGGTCCCGCCTCTGGCGGGACCCCGCATTCGCCCGACCAGCAACGTCAGGATCACCATGCACCCCCTCCTCCCTCTGGGCGCCACCATCACCCGCTCCGAACTGCACACCCTTCTCGGCGGACGCCTCCAGGGCCGCATCAGCCCGAGCAAGACCACCCCGGTCATCAGCCTCTTCACGACACCGGGAGCACACGACAGCCAGCACGACGGATGGACCGGCCAGCACTTCCACTTCCAGGGTGAGGGCCAGGGGGAGCGCGAGCAGCAGATCAAGCACGGAAACCGGGCGCTCGCCGAGCATGTCCTGACCGGAAGGTCGCTACGTCTGTTCGTGTCGGCCCCCGGCGGCCTGGTCCGCTACCTCGGCGCCTACCGGGTGGATCCGGACATCCCGTACGTGCAGGTGTCCCTGCCGGTCGTCGGCGACCCGATCCACCCTCCGCGCACCGGCTACGTCTTCAGGCTGCTTCCTGAAGCCGGCACCCCTGCGCCCGAAGGCGTCCCGGCCGCGCCCCCGCTGAAGACCGAGACGGCCATCATTGAGCGTGATCTCGCGCTCCCCTTCCGCCCGCAGCCCGGCGCCGAGCGAGGACGACACCTCACATCCATCGAGCAGACTGCCGAACGCCTCCTGAAGGACTACAGCGATCACCTACGCCTCCTGGGACACGATGCCCGTCGGTACCACGTCACCCCTGCGCGGGAACTCCTCCCCTTGCCGGTGGATCTGTTCGACCACACCACCAACGAGCTCATCGCCAGCTCCGGCAGTGTCGCGCGGACTCACATGCTCGCCGCCTTCGGCGAGTTGATCGACATGCGCAGGTTCTTCGCTCCGACGCCGAGGCGCGTCATGCTCGTTCCATCCAAGCCCCGTCCCGACCTCGCCGATTTCTGCGCGACGTACGACACCACGCTGATCTGGCCAGACGGCGAGGGCCAGTTCCTCAGGTCCGACCCCTGACCCGACGGCCGGGAGCGGAGCCCACAACCGTGCGTTGCATATTCCATTTACGCGGTGTATCTTGATTGCATACTTCGAGGGCGGCTGACACTCGTCGCCGCCCCCTCCCTAATCACCCGTGAACCCGAGGCGCATCGCCTCCGGGCGTCTCCTGGGAGCCACTCCGTGAACCGAACGCGCACCCGCCTGCCCGGCATCACCCTCCGCGACGCCGCGGCGTCGGACACCGACGAGATCATGCGGCTCGTCGCCGACGTGAATCCCGACGACCCCGACGCATTCGAGGACGCGCGCCCCAACCTGGGCCTGCCCCAGGCGGGTCCCCTGTCCCACTTCAGGGCGCTGCACGTCGTCGCCGAGGACGGAAAGGGGCAGACGATCGGCACCCTTCTGGGCGGCGCGCCGATCTGGCTTTTCGATCACCCAGGCATCAACCACCCAGCCCTGCTGGAGGACTTGGTCGCAAGGATCGGGATGATCTCCGCAGTGGCGGTGGCATCCGATCACCGCGGCCAGGGCGTAGGGGCGGAACTCATCCGGCATGCCGCACGCCGGTTCACCCGCGCCGGATATGGCCTGGTGACCCTCAACAGCCTGCCCGCGCTGGAGGACTACTACCGTCGGCTCCAGTTCTCGCTCATGGACGATCTGATCGTGAACCTCGGCGACGGACGCATGGTGGCGCCGGTGTGGGAGGGCACGCGGGTCGCCGCGAAAACGCTCGACCGTCACACGGTCTTCGCTGACGTCGCCGGTCTTGCCTCGCCGGTCGTCTCCGGCCTCCTGCCCGGCAGCCGGGTCCCCTCCGGCGCGTACTTCGACGGCGAGCGGCTGCGCACCTGACCCCTGCCGGGACCGGACCATCGTCATCCCCGGTCGCCTTTCGGCTCGCCGGTCACCGCGCCGGCGGGCTCCCTTCGATGAAAGGAACCCGAGAACATGAGCACGCAGTACACGGATCACATGGGACGGCGGTTCACGCCGACCGCGACTCAGCGGGCCATGCCGGTCGGCGCCGAGGTCTGGGTCGAGAACGGTGACATCTTTCATGACGGCCGTGTCTGGTCCGGGCGGGATGCCGCGTGGATCGGTGAAATCACTGAGCACTGCGGCACCGGCCTTACGGTGGTGAAGGTGACCGATCGCCGACGCCACGCCCCCGAGCGGGGCGGGTACGGGTGGCTCAAGCACGGGCAGAGCTACCAGCAGGAGACCCGGAACCTTACGCTGCGCACCGACGAGGAGATGGCGAGCGACCCGGTGGCCGACGACGGACATGAAGGTCCCCGGTGACGCCCCCGGCCCACGCACAGGCACACCCTTCACCAGCAGGTGCGCCTCCGTCGGACCTGACCGCGGCGCGGTGGCGCGCCGACACGAAGCACCAGGAGGAACAGATGCAGATTCCCGGCACTCAGCGCCCGAGCCGGCGCAGGTGGCAGCGATGGGCGCTCCGGTTCGGACTGCCGTGCGCACTGGTCGCGCTCGGCAGCGTGTGGCTGTATAAGCCGGAGACACAGGCGAGGGCGATCGCGGCGGCCGGGATCGCCGTGGCGGCACTGATCGTGTTCGTCCTGACCATGCCGGGCCGCACAGAAGAACGGTCCCGGCGCGCCCGCGGCGTCACACCCGACGACCCCTCATAGCGGAGTGCGGCCCTCTACCTGCGGCTTCGCCGGACTCCACGACCAGAGCCGGCCGCACGCTCTTCGACGGTCGGCAATCCCCACGACGGATCTCGGCCTGACCAGGCCTCCGGCCACCAGGGCATGCGGGATTCGGGTGTACCGATCTCCCGCGATGGAACACATCTGGTCAGCGATAAGGCCGTGAGCCTGATCTTCGTGCGCTCCTGCTGTGCGCCCTCTCCCCGTGACTGACCTGCAGGGGGCACCCGGGCCGTAGCCGTGGGCTGGGGCATGCTGCACAACTCTGGCCCGACGTAGATGACTTGGCTGAGGAACGGAACGCCCGCCCTCGGCTGTCCATCCCTCTCGCGTGCGTTGCATCTTCAATATTCACGATGTATTGTACTTTCATCAAGCGGACGCCGCTTCTTCCGCCGGAGTCCCCGCGCCGCCTTCCCTCCCGCTTCCTGGAGCCCTCCATGTCTACTGCCCTCGTCCCCGAGGTCGCCGCCGCCCTGATCGCCTACCGCCGCAGCATGGGCGACACCGAGGTGACCTTGGTGGACCTCATCAGCGACTTGATGCACCTGGCCAGCTACATGCGAACCGACTTCGAGCGCTGCATGGACGGCGACGCCAAGGCGCGGCTGGATGAGCGCGCGCTGTCCGCCATGCCCAGCCTCCACCTCTCCGTGGAGCCGATCGCCAACACCGACGAAACGGCCTCGGCCGACCACTGCTTCGACCACTACGTCCACGCCAGTGACGCCGCCGCCGTCCTCCGCGTGCACTCCTCCGAAGAGGAGTTCCCCACGTTCTCCGCCGCCCTGAACAAGCTGCTCTCCGATCTGCGCGCATTCGCCGAACACATCGGCCTCGACTTCTCCGCCGTCGTGCGCTCGGCCCGCACCTCGTACCGGATCGAACAGCGGAAGGCCCAGTAGCGCCGACAGGTTCGCCGGTCGTCACGGCCATGTTCGCGCCGACCGGCCTCATACCCAGCTCCACCAGCCCCTTCATTACTCACACAGACCGGAAGGACGTCCATCGTGACCACGTTCTCGCCCGCCCCGGCCCGCTCGGGCCGCGGGTCCATACGCCAGCACCTTGACCTCCGCGAGCACCCCGCCACGAAAGCCGCGCTGCTCGACAGCGACCTGTCCAACCCCTCTGCCTTCTGCGGTGGATGCGCACACGCCGTGCTCAAGAAGCACCGCGACGGCCAGGACCGCCTCAAGTGCGGCCTCCTGCCCCGCACCAGCCGCGGTCTGCGCGGCCCCGATCTGCGCAACACGACGCCCGCGTGCGTGAAGTACGCCGAGGCGGCGGCCCCGCAGGACGCATGACCCGTATTGCGCTCCCGTCGCCGCGGCTGTACTCACGGGCCGCGGCGACGGGGCCGCCATCCGCCCATCCCCTTCGTCCCGGCACTTCGTAAGGAGGCCCAGCATGCTCCCCCGCACCGTCGCCGACTTCGTCGACGAGTCCGTTACCAGCAGGCTCGCTGGATCGCCCGGCGACTGCACCGACCCGGGCTGCGCCCGGCACGCAGGCACCATGAACTGCCCTCCGTTCAAGACGAGCCGCAGCTCCGGTCCCGAGTTCGGCGAAGCCGTGGCCGCGGCCTGGTACGCCGCGGGCGGGAGCCGACTGGACATCCCCGCAGGGGTCGTCGCCGCGCTGGCACTGTGGCCGGCCAAGTCGCCCGGAGCCAAGGACGCCGACGCCCTCGCCTCATACATCGCCGCGCAGCCCCCACGCGTCCTCGTCCGCGGGCTGGCCGAGTCGGCCAACTCCTACTGGGGGCTACGCCCCGATCTGTGGGAAGTCTCCCGGCCTCTGTTCGACTGGGCGCAGGAAGATCTCAACTCCACCCAGCTGAACGGCGTCGCAAGCGTGGCGAAGGCGGCGCTGCGCCACGGAGTGCTCCTCCACACGGGAGACAGCGACCCCGCGGAGCGGTCACACATCGACTTGATGTCCTGGGTGATCACAAGCCTGAGGCACCACGAATCCCGGCGTGCCATGGGCGAGTACCACACGCCTCCGGACATCAGTGACTTGATCAGCACGATGCTGACCTCCGACAGCCGGCCTCAGCCGCAGGGGGACGCTTTCATCGAGCCGACGGCCGGCACCGGCGGCATGGTCCGCTCGGCAGCCCAGGACCTGCGTCGCGAAGGTCAGGATCCGTCCGACTTCGCCTGGGTCATGCTCGAACTCGACCCGCTGTCCGCCGCCGGAGCAGCCGTGAACGTGCACGTCTGGGGTCTGGGACCACGCGCCGTCGTCGCGAACGGCGACGTCCTCGCCCATGGCGACCTGGACCAGCAGGCGCGTACCTACCAGCGCGACATGGCCCGCCACCGGGACATGCTCGTCGAGCTGATCGGCTTCGCCATCGCCACCCGCACCTCTGAGCGTCTCCTGCACGCGCTGCTGACGCAGTAGCCGAACGCCACCGCCGGGCCGCCGACTGGAGACACCCGATGCCTGAGACCCACGACCACGCCGACAGCGAGAACGTCGCTGTGGCCCTTCGCAAGACCCTGCCGATCCCCAGCCGGACCCGCGTGTACGCGCTGACGTGCGGATGCCCCGACGCCGACGGCCAGCTGTTCTGGACCATCGACACGGAGACGCGCTCCTACGAACTCCTCCTCGCCCCCGACAGCGCCGGTCTGCGGACGGTTCGCCTGACCAGCGAGCCGCGCTTCGGCGACGGCCCCACCTGGGCGGCGGACTTCCTCGTCCGCGACACCTCGACCGACTGGGGGGAGGCCCTCGCACATCTCGTCGCCCGCCTGACCCTCGCCGACCGAAGCACTCTCCCGCTTCCCGACTGACACCGAAGGACGTCCCGTGCAGGACAAGAACCCGCTGACCGGCTGCCTGCCCGCCTTCGGCCGGCACCGCGGCTATCCACCCCGCTACGGGTGGCTCCGCAAGGTCCATCTCGCCCTCGTGCAGGACCCGCAGGCGCTGCAGCGGCCGGATGCGACGGTCGCCCTCGGCGTCGGCAAGAGCATGGTCCCCTCCATGGGCTTCTGGACCCAGGCGTTCGGGCTGGCCAGTCGCGAGGGGCGAGCCCTGCTGCCCACCGCCAGGGCCCACTGGCTCCTGGACGATGAGACCGGAGCGGACCCCTATCTCGAGTTCGATTCCAGCCTGTGGCTTCTGCACTGGTGGCTCGTGAGCGCCACGCCCTGCCATGCGCCCAGCTGGCGCTACCTGTTCGGCTACGCACCGCTGAGTCGCAACAGCCGGACCGAACTGCAGAAGAACGTCGTGGCCATCGCCAACGCCGCAGGATGGAAGACGCCGGCGCAATCAGTACTCGCCGCCGACATCGCCTGCCTCGTCAGCATGTACGCGCCCAGCGACCATACGCCGGCGAACATCGAGGACGAGCTCTCCAACCCCTTCCGCACCCTGCACCTGCTCGACCCCGAACCCCCCGCCGGCCGCACCTCCGATCGAAGTCATCTGGTCGCCGTACGCCGCACAGCCGGGCGTAGCTGCCCCGAACTCGTCCAGGCGTACGCCACCCTGGACTTCGTCACCCACAGCGTCGGAAGCACGCCCGGCTCCGTCAGCCTGAGCAGGCTCGCCTCCGATCCCCTCGGCCCCGGCCGGCTCCTCCTCACCGGCGCCGCCGAGCTTCGCCGCGCCCTGCACAAGGTCGCCGCCCGGCATCCGGACCTGGCCGTCATCCAGGCCGCCGATGGCGAGGAGGTGCTGGCCTTCACCAGCCGTCCGGACCAGATCGCCGAGCAACTCCTGAACGCCGCATACCCCTTCCGCGGGGACAGCCGCGCACTGGACTGAGAAGGCGTCGAGCACCAAGGGCGTTGCTCATTCGCGTTTCCAGATGTATTGTGATCGCACGCTACGGCGCTCCGGTTGCGGATTCCCGCTGATCGCGCGCGGCTCTGACCTTTCCCTTTGACACTCGGAAGCTGCCCCCGCAGCTGGTGCCGTCGGCGACTCATTCCCCCTTCCTCCTTGGGAGCGATCCACCGATGACCCCCTCCCCCGTAGACGCCCTCCTGGCCGAGGAGCAGTTGGCGGCCGCACTGCACAACGGCATCGCGGAGATCCGCCGGTGCCACGGATCATGCACGGCCGACCAAGTCGCCGCGCACCTGGTCCAGCAGCTGACGGCCGGTCTGCTCCGACAAGCGGTCGCACCCGACGCCGTGACCGAGGCGCTCGACGTCGAGCGCCTGATCCAGAGGGACTACGGCCTGATGACCAAGGTCGCGAATCGCGACGCCCATGTCCGGTTCACCGCCGGGCTGGGCGACAGCTGCCTGGACCACGAAGAGCATCTGGACCTCCGGGCCGAGGTGAGCCTGAGGTACCGGGTCGATCTGCGCTTCAAGTGCGGCCTGTCCAGCAGGGACGGCGGAGCCACCTGGACCCTCGCCTTCACAGAAGCAGCCGACAAGGGCTGGCTCGAATCCGTCAAGGCCATGAAGGAGCCGGTCGGGGACCTGGTCACCGCGCTCGCCCACGACTCCGAACACCGAGACGGGTTGGAGCCTGTCGTGGAGGCCGCACGGCACGTCGCGGCCATGCGGGCCCTGTCCCGGCTCCGGGTGGCGCGCACGCAGCTCGCGACGGCCGGAACCCGAGCCCTGGCCGCCCGGGCGGTCTTCGACCAGTACGGCTACGCCGTGGCAGATCTGGAGCGGCTGCGAACCCGTCTTGCAGAGCTCGCCTGGAGCCGGAACAGGGGCCTCATCGGCTGGTGACCGCTCCTCGCGCGGGCCTGGCGGCGCCCGCGCGAGACCGCCAGGCGGCCCGGACGGTTCCGGGCCGCGGCCGCCCCCTCCCCTTGGTTCGTCCCTCTCGCCCGGAGACACTCATGCCCGTCCTCGACCAGTCCCGCCTCGCTGCCGACAGCCCACCGCCCCTGCCGACGTTCTGGCTCGGCGTCCACCGCCCCAGATGGCTCGAGCGGGACAGCATCCCGATGTTCGTGTCGAACCGCCAGCTGGCCGGCATCAAGACGCTGCCACGGGCTCTGGGGCCATGGGCCCTCGACAGCGGCGGGTTCACCGAGATCACCAAGTACGGCGAATGGCGCACCAGTCCGCAGCAGTACGTGCAGCTCATTCGCAGGTACCGCGACGAGGTGGGTCACTTGGCCTGGGCGAGTCAGCAGGACTGGATGTGCGAGGACCAGGCGCTGCGCATGACCGGCCGGACGATCGACGAGCACCAGGACCTCACCGTCGCCAACTTCCTGACTCTGCGCGAGCTCGCCCCCGAGCTCCCGATCGTCCCCGTCCTGCAGGGGTGGCTGCGCCCCCACTACTTCCGCTGCGCTGAGAAGTTCCTCGCCGCGGGCGTCGACCTGACCCGCGAGCCGCTGGTCGGCGTGGGAAGCATCTGCCGGCGTCCCAGTACGTACGTGGCCGGCACCATCCTGGAAGACCTGCACGCCACCGGCCTGCGGCTGCACGCCTTCGGGTACAAGAAGTCGGGCCTGAACACGTCGTGGCGGCACGTGGCCTCGGCCGACAGCATGGCGTGGTCCAAGGGCGGCCGACACGAGGTCATGTGCGGCACCCACAAGAGCGAGGCGAACTGCTTTCGCTATGCACGGCGGTGGCGACAAGACCTCCTGGACCACCTCGCGGACGTACGGGAGCGGCGATGAGCCGTCGGCTGGTCGTGCCCAGCGTGGGCGAGCTGCGCGCGATCGTGTCCGGGGAGCCCCGGGGCTACGCGCAGCGCTGGACTTACGGGGTCCCGAGCTGGCGTCATGTCTCGGAGGGTGGCTTTCGAAGGACCCGCTATGAGGTGGCGCGGCTCGATGAGCAGACAGCCCGGACTTACGTGACGCGGCACCATTACCTGTCCGGGTGGCCCGCCAGCATCCACCGATTCGGCTTGCTGGACACCGAGGCAGAGCCGGGCCCCGACGACCAGACGGTGCAGGGCCACGTCCTCGTCGGCGCCGTGGTGCTCGCCTCCCCCATGAACGAACGCGTTCTCACCAGGGCGTTTCCGGGTCTTACCCCTTACAGGGAGAGCGTCGAGCTGGCCCGTCTGGTGCTCACTCAGTCCGTGCCGGCCAACGGCGAGACGTTCCTGGTGTCCCGGGCCCTGCGGCTCGCCGCCGAGCAGGATGTACGGGGGGTCGTCTCCTTCGCCGACCCGATGCCTCGCCAGCGGATCACCGAGGACGGTGTTGTCATCGGCTCGCCAGGTCATCTCGGGATCGTCTACCAGGCGCTCGGGGCCCATTTCGCCGGCCGCAGCACGCCCCGGTCCTTGTGCTTCCTGCCGGATGGCACGGTCCTCAATGCGCGCTCGAAGGCCAAGGTCACCGGGGGCGAGGTCGGCGGAGAGGGGGTCATGCGCAAGCTGCGCGATCTTGGGGCGCGGCCGCTTAACTGCGGTGAGTCTCCGTCCCGTTGGCTGGCCGAGGTACTTCCGGCGATCGGGGCCAGGTGGGCTCGTCACCCTGGGAACCTTCGCTACCTGCTGCCGGCTGGCCGCACGCGCGGCGAGAGGTCGAAGACGGTCTTCGGCATGCCCGCGCAGCCGTACCCGAAGTGGGAGGCCGATCGGCGGCCCGTCGGGAGTCCACCACCCCAGAGCGTTGCACGATAGATGTTCACCATGTAATGTGGCTGTGCGGTCGAGGTGACGCCTCCCGCTCCCTTCTGCGGCCCTTACTGCCGCACGCCATGCCACGAGAAAGCCTCCGAGATGAAGCTGGTCATCACCGCCATCGACTCCAACTACCGCACTTCGGACACGGATTACTCCTGGACTGACCCTGGCGAGGTCCTCACGGTCGGCACCGACAGCGCCTTCGTCGGCGTCGAATCCGGACGGTTCACGACCCGTGGTCGCGTCGCCGACGTCGCACTCAGCCGCGCGGAAGTCCGCCAGAAGATCATCACCCTTCTCACCCGCGACGGTTGGTACGACCCGCAACGGGAGCAGCAGAGCGCCGAGACACGCAAGCGCATGGCCGAAGTCTTCGGCCTGGCGCGCGGCTTGCCGGTCGGCACGGTCCTCGAACTCCAGGACTGCAGACCCCGCCCCTTCACTGCCCCGGCCCCCACCGCCGCGTCCTGAGCCGCCGTACCCAGAAAGGGCACCTTCCGTGAACGCTCCTGCCTCCCGCACCGACGCCGAGCAGATCTGGTACCTGGCCACCCTGGGCCGTGAGGCACTGCTGCGCTCTCTCGCCCCGCTCGGCCTGTCCAGCACCATCACCCACGACCCGCTCAGCCTCGCCACCCATGTCGTCGCGTCCACCCCCGGGCGCGCCCTTCACCAGATCGGTCAGGCCGTCCTCCAGCCCCTGCTCACGGCCAAGGCATTCACCGTCACGGTCACCAGCGACGACATCCCCACCGCTTTCACCGGCGTGGTGCCGGTGATCGGAGAACACACGGCAGGCGGGGCAACCGGCCTGTACGCCGAACTCCTGCTGTTCAGCATGGAGGGCCTGAGCAACAAGGCCGCCTTCCGGCTCTCGCGGATGCCGACCGACAAGAACTGGATCATCGACACCGACTTCCACCCCACCGGACACCCCGACTTCCAAAGGCCGTTCGGCTCGTCCCGCATGGGTCGCAAACGCGCCCCGCTCGCCCCGTTCTCCGCCGAACTCGACCGGCTTGCCGCAGAGCTGCACACGCAGGGCAGTTCGACGTGACGCTGTATGGCATCCCGCCCGCCGGGATGCGCCGCTTCATGGTGCCCGAGCGCGGCCGGGACCACGCCCACGCCATCGCCGACGCCGCGCACGCCTGGTGGGTGGCCAACCGCGGAGGCTCGGGAGACCGGGCCATCGCGGTCGGCACCCTCGCCGTGCTCGCCCTCGCCGCTCCAAGCCGGCCCGACGGCCCCGACTACGGCCCTCTGCTGATCCCCCTGAGCGACGAAGGACTTGTGGACACGCTCAGAGCAGGATGGAACACCTTCAGGACCTACGATCCTGATCTCGCGGAAGCAGCACGCCCGCTGCACGACTGGCTCGGCGCACCGACCGAGAACGACATCCATGGCCTGTCCGACTATGCGCGGGTGCTCGTGCGGGCAGGGCTGCTGGAGTACTGCAGCGACGTGGCCCGCGCCGAGTCGGACGATATCCTCGGTCTTCTGATCACGCGTATGCGCACCTACGCCGAGCGGCAGAGCACTGGGGAGTTCTTCACCCCGGCAATGGCCGCCGACCACGTCGGCGAGACCATCTTCGCCACGGACCGGAAGCCCGGTGACCTGTTCCTCGAGCCCGCTGCCGGAACCGGCACGATGGCCCGGGCCGCGGCCGCAGCCCTGCGGGTATACGGCGCCGACCCGGCCACCTTTCACTGGTGGCTCAACGACCTCGATCCGCTCAACGCGGCCTGCTGCGCCGTCAACGCCCAGCTGTGGCGGCTCGGTCGGAATGTCACGGTCTCGTGCGGCGACGCGCTGAACCACCCGCGGCTGCTGGAGGAATCGGTACAGCGACGCGCCGAGAAGGCAGTCGCCGACCTGAAGGATGCCCCCGTGCTCTACCACACCAGCACCCGGCCCCCTTTCTGGCCGTTCTGAACCCCCCGCGGCCCTTGCCCCTTGCCCTCTTTGCCCTCCTGGAGTCCCCCATGGCCATCAACAACACGCCCCCGCGCGCCGTCTGCACAACCGTTCCCGACCCGGAAGGCCGAGGGTCCGTACTCCGCGTCCGCTACACCCACCACCTCGACGGCGAGAGTCTGGCGCTGAAGCTGTACGACCGCTACGGCCGCCGCCAGGAGACCGGCGAGCGCCTCCCGGACGACCTCGCCCTCGCCGACCTGGCCGATCTGCTGGGCGAGCAGGGGGCCAGCTGCGCCGAGGGCTGGCATGTATCGGAGCTCGAACCCACGGAGGGGACTTGGAACGCGGTCTGGCCCTGGGCCTGCGAGCAGGTTCGCCGGCTCCTGCCCGACCTGTCCTGGAGCGTCGAACCCGAGCGACGCATCCATCTGCCCTGGCACGACGAATCCGGCACATCGCCGGCCGACAGTCTCTGAAGGCGCCCCTGCACCGGCGGTCCATGGCCCCGTGCTCCGCGCACGGCCTCTGCCGGACGTTGAAGGGGCTTGGGGGCGAACCGAACGTTGCATGTTCACTTTTCACGATGTACTGTCATGTCATCGCCCGGCGCACGGCGCCCGCGACTTCCCCCTCTCTCCGTCATCCCAGGTGAGGTTGCCTTGTTCTCGCATCTGCCCGATGTGCCGGATTCCGCGCTGCTGTCGAGTGCCTCCGCTGCCGCCCGGCAGCGGAGGGTGGTTCCCGACAGCGAGTTCAAGATCATCAGTTCGCTTCAGTTCCAGCTCTACCGGGAGCTGCACGCCGCAGCCGCCGACACGGTACGGCCGCCGGTCCAGGCAGCCACCCGCCCGTTGGCGGTGTCCCGGCTGACGCGCGCGCTGAACAGCATCTTGGAGCACCGGGAGGAGGCCGCCGTCTTCCGCCAGGTCTACGCGCACCTGGCGAACGCGGCGCTGGAGGATGAGCGCGCGGCAAACGGGCTTCTCGTCCTGTCCAGCGGACAGCAGGGTGCGGGCGCCTCGTTCCTCAAGCGTCTGCTGCGCTTCGCGGCGGCGGACACCCCGGTGCGCACCGTCCAGCTCCTCGTCGCTCATTTCCTGACATCCGAGGACCGGGACACGGTCCGTGCGGTTCTGGGGCAGCTCGCGGGTCTGGAGTGGGCGCTTGACCCCGACGACGTCCACCAGGAGCTGATCCTGGACTCCGGCAACGCCCGCCCGAAGCCGCCCGTGAACCCCGACTTCGTCATCGACGCAGGCCAGTCCGAAGTCCAGCGGTTTCGCGAACTGCTGCCGCCGGACGCCGAGTCGGCCACGCCGTTCGCCAACTGCCTCACCGACACCGGCAGCGCGGCCTGGGCGGTGCCGGACTGGCACCGCATCCGCAACTGGCGCCGCCGGTATGTCGCGGCGCACTCCCGGAGCGTCGACTGGGCGGTGAAGAAGGCCGAGGCGTACCGCGAGTGCCGCGAACCCCTGGCGCCCTACGACCACCCGGGCGACCTGGCGGAGGCCGTCGTCACCCAGCTCCGGCAGGAGGCCGACCGTGCGGCGTCTGCCCGCCTTTTCCAGCTCACCGGCTCCGTGGCCGAGATGGCGCTGCGCCGCGTGCAGCGGCGCTGCGAGCGGGCCACCACACCGTTCGACCCGCGCCACCGTCCCTCCGCGCGCGGGATGTTGTTCCTCGACATCCCCTTCCGGCTCCCCACCGGCCGACGCATCGTCGGCTACGTGTGGGGCCCCTGGTCCCCGCGCCCGGAGGACGGGTGGATGCGCCTGGGGGACGATGGCGGGCCGTGCCCGCTGGACCTTCCGCAAGAGGATGCGTCCTGGACCTGGGTGACCCCCCTGACGTGCGACGAGTCGCTGCTGAAGTTGCCCTTCGCCCCCAGCGGCACGTTGCTGCTGCGCCCCGGCGACACCGTGGAGGCCGAGACACGGCTGCGAGACCCCGAGAACCCCGAGCGGTACCGGGACGGCGTGGGGCCGCTCGGCCGCAGCGAGCTGCTGATCCGGCACGTCCGCAGCCTGTGGGAGCTGCTGACACAGCATGAGCGGTCCTCGGTCCGTGTCCTGGCCGAGCAGGTGCACGAGGCCAGGCCGCGCGAGCAGCGTTCCGACCGGCGCCGGGGTATCACCGACTCCGGCCAGGTGACGACCGTGTGGGTCGACCCGGACGCGGGCGAGCGGTACCGGGCCCAGCGGCGTGCTGAGAGCGGGTCCGGCCGCAAGCTGACCGTCCGGTACTGGAGGGGCGAGCACGAGCGGGACCAGTGCCCCAACTCGCATGAGCACGCAGTCCGTGAGGCGACTGTGGCCGGGAGCTGCCCGCACTACGAGATCACCATTCCCGAGCACGTCGTCGGGCCCGCCGGGGCGCCGTGGTCCGACCGGATGCGGCGGGCCCGCGCTCGGGAAGCAGCGCACTCCTCCCGCGACGAGAGCGCGTAGTCCATCGCACCAGAACGGGCGGGCAGAGCATCTGCCCGCCCGCCGGGCTCCGGCAATCCGGCCGGGGCTCTATCTGCCCGTTCCCTTGCTCCGAGGAGAGCCATGTCCGACGACCGAAACTCTTGCGCGCCCGCGCACCGCTGTCAGCCGCTGCACACCGTCTACGGCCTGGTCGCGCTGCTCGCCGGCGCCGGAGTCCTTCTCCAGCAGCCGGTGATGCTCCTGTTCGTCTTCCCGCTCGCTGTCATCGCACGGGAGGTGAACCGCCTCGTCCGCACCTGGACCGTCTCCCGCCCCGCCGGTGAGACGAAGGCCGAAGCCGAGGTGGTCCTCAAGACTGGTTCGTCCTTCGCCCGGCGGGCGTGGGGTGTGGCGGCGGGACTGCTGGACGCACTGCTGGTCGCGGCCGCATTCGCGGTCTGCGCGGTGCTGCTGCGCGGTGACGGGGCCGTCCTCGTTCCACGCGGCTCGGCGGCCGACTACCTCGCGCTCGCCGGCACAGCCGTGTTCATCGCGGCGCACGCCTACACCCACTTCAAGGCCGCAGGGCCGGCACGCACCGACGCCTAGCCCCGGCCCAGGCCGGCGAACCCCGTCGTGTCCGCGCGTCGACGGGCACTGAAGAAGGGAACCGATCCGATGACCGGCGAACGCCACCGGCACACCCGCCCGCACCCGAAGGAGGCGGAGATCCGCGCCTTGCTGCGCGAGGGGTACCGCGATGCCGAGATCCGGCGGCGCACGGGCGCGGACGTGCGCACCATTGCCCGGCGCCGGGCGGAAGGCGGGTTCGGTCCGGCGACGATTCGCCGCCGCGCTCCCCGGAAGCATCCGAAGGACGCGGAGATCCGCGCGCGCCTCGCCGCGATGAGCAGCGAGGCCATCGCTCGGGAACTGGGCGTGGACCGGGCCGCGGTGCGCCGTATCCGCAGGGAGAGCGGCATCCGGTTCGTCCCGCCAACGTACGCGACCGCCGAGGAGAAGTGGGCCGACCGCGTCCGCCCGGCCGGGGAGGGGCACCTGGAATGGACGGGGGAGCGCAGCACGCGCAGCGGCTCGCCGGTCATGCGCTTCCGGGAGAAGTCCGTCAGTCCGGCCGCGGTCTCCTTCCGGAAGCGGACCGGTCGGGATCCAGTCGGGCAGGTCAAGGCGGAGTGCGGGTACCCGCATTGCATCGCGCCCGCCCATGTCGAGGACGAGCCCGGACGTCGGCGTCTGCGCGAGCAGTTCCGGTTCCTCACGGGCGGCGCCTCGCCCGCTCCCGTCTGCCGGCACGGCCACGACCAGGTTGTTCATGGGCGATTCCAGCCGGACGGTGCCCCGTATTGCGCGGAGTGCAAGCGAGAGCAGAGGCCTGTGGCCTCTCCGTGGTCCATGACCGGCTCCCAGGGTGGTGTTGCATAGTCACTTTTCACAATGTACTGTGATTGTCATGCGAGTCGGGGATGCCCCCTCGCCATCCCCGACCGACTTCCCCCCGTGATGACTCAGGAGACGACTGTGACCACCTCCCTCGCGACCCGCTCGGCCGATGGCCGCATCCCTGGACAGCGCGGCCTCAAGACCCGCCAGAAGCTCGTGGACGCAACGATCGAGCTGCTCAACGCGGGCTCCTACCGCAACGTGACGGTGAAGGAGATCGCTCTCCACGTGGGCACCTCCCCGGCGACCTTCTACCTGTACTTCGCGGGAGTCGAAGACGTCATCCTCGAAGCCGCCGATCCACTCGTCGACGACACGGCGGCTGCCCTTGCCGACTTCCAGGACGGCGCCTGGGCGGCCGACGGTTTGCCCGGCGCATCCCGCCTCGTCGACGCGGTGCTGGACACCTGGAAGCGGCACCGCCCGGTCATGCGGGTGCTCACCGCCGTCGCGGCCGAGAGCGACGACCGCTTCATGCAGACGTACGCCGCTGTCACCCAGCCCGTGGCCCGCGTGCTGACCGCCACCATCGTGCCGAACCCGGCACCCGGCCCGGTGCCCAAGGCCGTCGCCCACAACCTCGTAGCGACACTCGCAGCAGCAGCCGGGCACGAGGGCACCAGGCGCGTCGCAGGGCTGAGCAACAAGGCGCGGCGCGAGGGACTTGCGCACCTCGTCCTCGCCACCGTGACTACCGCCGCGCTCTGACCCTCACCTGCCACCTGGCCCTACTCCACACCACCGGGGGGACCCGTGTTCCAGCTCGTCTCATTCGCCATCGGCATCACCGTCGGCGCGGTGATCGCCTTCATCGGCCGCCACAGGCAGCCGCTCTGGCGCCGCCGGGTACTCCCGCTCTCGGTCGCCTCGGCTGGCCCCGAACTCGTCGCCGCCCTCTCCCTCGCCGTCGTCGAGCGGCACCCCGGCCTTCATCACCAGGCCGCGTACGCCACCGTGAGCGTCTTCGAGCGCAACAGCCCCGATTCCACGGTCCACATCTATCCGGCGCGCGGCCCCCGCCTCGGTTCCATCCGTCTGGACTCCGGCGGTCCGGGCCTGACGGGAGACCGGCCTGCCCGGCTGCTGTCCGACATGAACCTTCCGTGCGGCGTCATGGTGATCCCTCTCGCCACGACCTGATCCCCTGGCGCTGCCGCTCCCGCCTCCCACGGGGCGGCCACCCGGCCGCCCCGTCCAACTACCGGAAGACACATGACGTCCATCGACACCGCTCGCCACTTCCAGCCGCAGGGAACCTCCAGCGACATCTGCCGTGATCACAACCGGGCGGTCCTCGCTCCCGCCGTCGCCCTCGAAGCCCTCCGCCAGGGCTGGGGACCGGACCTGACGGATGAGCAGCTCGACCAGTGCGCGGCGACCGCCGAGCGCCACCCTCTGTCCGACACGTCTCGCGCCGCCGTCCGCACGGCACTTGAGCCCGCCCTATGTGAAACCGATTCCGCGGAGGCCGTGCACGAGCGGCTGTTCACGCTGCCGCCCGGCCATCCGCTTCGGATCCGCCTCGGCGACCAGGAGCACTTCCTCGTCCCCGTCCCCATCACGCTGTGACCTGACCGCCGCAGGCTGCGAGCAGCAGGCGAACGGCTGGGGGCCGGTGCCGCCCACAGCTGCACCAGCCGCCGTACGACAGCGTTTTGGCAGGATCCCCGTCGCCCGAAGAAGCAAGATCCGACACCAGGGGAAACCATGTCCGTTCAACTGCGCCGACTCCTGCCCACCGCGCTGCTCGCCGCCTCGCTCCTCGCCTCCGGCTGCGCCGCCGGCCACGACACCACGCCCAACCCCTCGGGCACCCACGCGAACAGCACCGGGTCTCACCCGACGTCCGCCGCCGACCTGCCCCAGGGCATCGCGAAGGCGGGAGCACAGCAGCCCGTCGACGGCGGCAGCTGGACCGTCACCCTCCAGCGCCTCGAACGCCTACCGGCCGGCACCGGCCCTTCGAAGGCGCCCGCCGGGTCGGGCGCCTACCGGACCCGGATGACCGTGACGAACACGCGCCCCCAGGTCGCGACGGCTCCGCAGATCGCCTTGACCATTCGCTACGGCGATCTCGGCCACGAGGTCCTCGAGATGCCGGCCGGCCCAACGTCCGCCTCGCCCGCGGCGCATGAGCCCGTTCGGGTAGCCCCGAACGGCTCCGTCAGCCGGGACGTACGTCTGGTCCTCCCCGATCAGGCGCAGGGCCAGCGCGTCACCATGACCGTCGAGGCCACGCCTGAGGGCCTGGCCGAGCCGGAGCTGCTGTTCTTCGAAGACGCCGTGCCGGGCCGGCCGGCCGCGCCTTCACCGGCGCAGGCGCCCGGCGACCTCGACCGCCGGGAGGCCGTCACACCGCTGGGGCAGTGGAACGCCGGGCTGCGCTTGTCGGAGGTCTCGCTCTCCGGCCAGGGCGGCGCCTCCCGCCGCGCCCGCCTGGAGCTGAGCGTGGCCAACGGCACCAGCGACCCGTTGCCCGGGCTCGGCACCACACTACGGGTCCTGGCCGGCGAGGACCTTCACCTGATCACCACCATCCGCCCGGCGTACGGATACCACGACGCCGCCATCGCGCCGCACCGCACCGCCACCCAGACCGTCGGCTTCCGCATCCCCGCGGCCGCCGCCGACGGCCCGGTGACCATCGAGGCCGTCGCCGCGGACGGCTCCCGCCTCACCTTCCAGGGCCGTCTCGGTTGACCCTTCGCAGGAAATCCGGGCGGCCTGTCACACCAGACCCCGTCCTCGCACCTGTAGCAGGCGACGGCGCTCCCTTACGACACGAACAGGAACTCACCATGGCCCCTCGTCGCCTTCTCGCCGCCGGCTTCACGATCGTCTCCGCGCTGCTCGCTTCCGCCTGCGGCCCGCTGAACACTGCGCCCTCCAGCGCCGAGGCGGCACCCGCCCCCGCCGGCGTTGCGGCGGCACCCGCCCTGGCGCAGCTGGAGACCTTGCCGGTCAAGCCCCACGGATCCCTGGCCGGCTACAGCCGTCAAGCGTTCGGTCCGGCCTGGAGCGACGACGGCACCGTCGCCCTCTCGCACAACCACTGCCCGACCCGCCAGGACGTCTTGGCCCGCGACCTGGCCGACGTGGTGCGGGCCAAGGACGGGTGCACCGTCCTTTCCGGCGTCCTGCACGACCGGTACACCGGCAAGACCATTCGCTTCCACCGCGGCCCCGGAACCTCGCTGGCGGTGCAGATCGACCACATCGTGCCCTTGGCCCTCGCCTGGCAGTCCGGAGCCCGCCAGCTGAGCGCCGGGCAGCGGCTGGACCTGGCCAACGACCCGGATAATCTAGTTTCTAGCGACGGTCCGACAAACGCCGGCAAGGGCGCCAAGGACGCCTCCGCCTGGATGCCGCCGCGCAGCAGCGCCCGTTGCTGGTACGCCGCCGCACAGGTGAAGGTGAAGGCCAAGTACCGGCTCTCGGTGTCCTCCGCGGAGCGGACGGCTCTGCAGTCCTGCCCGGACGCCGGCCACGGCGAGGCAGGCCGATGACGGGCCTGGCGCCGTTTCCCCTGCCCTTCAGCGGCGACTCCGGCCGCTGGGAGTACGCCCTTCGGGTAGCGGTTCGCCAACTGTGGGACGCGCCGGAGGACACGGACCTGATGGTGCCGGAGCGTGACGCTGCTGGTCGAGCAGGCCGTCGAGGTGGAGCGGCAGGAGGAGGCCGTCGATCCGCGATCCACGCGGAGCCCGCCCTGTCGCCTCTTCCCGCCCCCGGACCGGGCCTGCCAGAGGGGTTGACCTCACGCGCCTCGCTCGACGAGGTGCGAGAGCAACTGGAGGAACTCGGCCATGGGTTGCGCCATGCCCGGGTTGTTCTGCGCGGTGCGCAAAGCGATGACACGGAAAACAGTACGCGGAAGGGCGAGGAATATGCGCGGTAGCCACGACCAGCGTCCCCGGTGGCGGGACGAGAACCCGGACGTCTACGCGGAACTCAAGCGCGCCTATGGGGTGCTCGGGCACTGCGGCGTTCTCATGGTGCTCAGCCTGAGCCTGATCGGTACGACGCTGACCGTCGGGTTTCTGCAGTGGCCCGACTGGCTGGAACGAACAGTGCGTCTGGTCGCGAGTCTGGGGGCGGTGTGCTGTGCCCTGTTCGCCCTGGGGCGGCTGGTGCGTGCCGTGTGGCGGACGCTGCGGGCTTTGGTCCGGTCGCGCCGCCCACGCGCCGGCGAGAGCGGCGAAGGCGGCGCAAAGCCGCAGGGAGCAGTGGGGGCGGACAGCGCCTCCGCTTCGTCGGCGCGGTCGTGAGGCAGGCGTGCCGGTCACCACGGGGATCGTTCCCTTGCGTCGCAGACGGCCTCCCACTCCGCGAGGGTGCGGCACTTTTCAGGTGTGCGGGCACGCCAGGCACGCTCGGCCTCGGCCAGGGAGGCGAGGATGCGGTCGCGGATGACGAAGGCCGGCGGATCAGGCGCCGCCGGCCCAGTGGGCAGGTGCCGGGCGTGCAGGCGGGCGCGCAGGAGCTCCATGGCGTTCCGGAAGGCCTGGTTGGGCGGAACCGCCGACGCCGCTGCGGCCGGACCGGAGGCATCGATGCCGGCCGGGACAAGGTGCTCGGCGCGCTCTCGCCAGCGGGCCATGATCAAGGCGGCCGGGGAGGCGGGTCGGCGAGGCACGCGCCATGCGAGGAGCTCGGCAGCGATGTCCGCGGCCGAGCGGCCGGCAGCGATCCAGGGCCGCAGGGCGAAGGCGAGCCGGCGCAGGCCCTCGGCCTGGGTCCAGGGCACCCGGGGGCGGATCCAGGCAGCGACGGACACCGCGTGGGCGGCCTGGTCGGGGGTGGCCCGGTAGGGCTCCGGGACGTCGTGGCGGCGCGTGGGCGGGCGGGTGTGCCGACGCCGTCGCGGCGTACGGGTGTTGTTCTTCCTTCTCTCTACCTCAGCTGTAGGACGTGGGTGGTTGGACCTACAGGAAGGGGTGTCACGGCGGCCGTGGCCGGTGGTACGGCGACGGGCGTCGGCGATGGCCATCGCGCGGCCGTGGTCGGTGTATCCGATGTGGCGGGCGTGGTAGCCGTGGCCGCTGATGCGGTGGCCGAGGGCGGTGTCCCAGGCTCGGGGCACGACGGCGGCGTAGATGGTGGCGGTGCCCGCCCATTCGCCGCTGCCTGCGGGGCGGGTGTTGGTGCGGCTGCCGTGAACGGCCCAGACGAGCAGGCCGAGTTCGCGCAGCACGGCAATGTGCCGTTCCAGGGTGCGGCGGCTGATGCCGAGGCGCCGCCACATGGCCTCGCGGCAGTAGGCGACGTGTCCGTCGGCGTTCAGGCGCGCGGCAAGGTCGCGTGCGACGCGCAGTGTGGTGTCGCCGGCCTTCGGGTGCAGGCCCTCGGCGATCGCCCAGGTGGCTGCGCGCAGGAAGTCGCCGCGCCGGCAGCGGCGGGACGCGGTGGTGCCGATCTCCTGGTCGGCGTGCGCGCGGATCAACACAAACAGGTTGTTCGTGGATATTCGGGGTTGTCCGCGCGGTGGGTGCGGCGGGGCGTCGGCTTCTTGGACCGGCGCGCGGGCATGCTGCATCATGGGCAGGGCACGCCCTCCTTTCGGGCATGCGACGGCCCCGTCTCGGTGGGGCCGGGTTCTTCGGGAACCAAGAGATCCGCCCTGGCAGGGGCGGTGTTGCCCGGTCGTGGACCGGGTTCTTCACCGGGCGGGCTGGACACCCGCCGGGTGGTGGCAGAAGTGCGGCGGGGCAGGCCGAGGTGCTGGACACACCGGGTGGCTTGCCGCCGCGGGGCAGCCGCGAGGGGACTGCCCCACTGTCAGGTCATGCGCGCATCGGGCTCCTGGGGTCGGGCGGTCAGGGAGGTCAGTGGCCCATGCCCGCGCCGCCGTCGACGGGCACCACGGCACCGGTGATGTAGGAGGCCTGGTCGGAGGTGAGGAACGCGACGGTCGCCGCTATCTCCTCGGGGCGGGCGAGACGGCCCAGCGGGATCTGGCTCTTGAGGTTCTCGAGCTGATCCTCGCTCAGCTGCTGGCTCATCGCGGTCTCGGTGAGGCCGGGGGCAACGACGTTGAAGGTGATGCCCCGGGAGCCGAGCTCGCGGGCCATGGAGCGGGCGAAGCCGACGAGGCCGGCCTTGGAGGCGGCGTAGTTGGCCTGGCCGCTCTCGCCGCGCAGGGCGACGGCGGAGGAGATGAAGACCACGCGGCCCTTCTTCGCGCGGAGCATGCCGCGGGTGGCCCGCTTGGTGACGCGGAAGGCGCCGGTGAGGTTGGTGTCGAGGACCGAGGTGAAGTCGTCCTCGGTCATGCGCATCAGCAGCTGGTCCTTGGTGATGCCAGCGTTGGCGATGAGGACCTCGACGGGGCCGTGCTGCTCTTCGACCTGCTTGAAGGCGAGGTCGACCTGTTCGGTGTCGGTGATGTCGCAGCGGACGCCGAGCAGGCCCTCGGGGGGCTCGCCCGAGCGGTAGGTCACGGCGACGCGGTCTCCGGCGTCGGCGAGGTGCCGGGCGATGGCCAGGCCTATGCCGCGGTTGCCGCCGGTGATCAGGACTGAACGGGACACGAGGTGGTGCCTTTCTGTGGTGCTTTGCGGTGCTGTGCAGTCAATCAGCTCGCCCGGCGGGCTCCCGAACGGGTCAGCCACCCGCTCATCGCGGCGGCGGCATCCATCACCGCGGACACGTAGCGGGCGCAGGTCGCGGGCCGCTTCATCTGGGCGTCGCCGGCCAGCAGGGCAACGGAGCCGGCGACAGCCGATCCGTACCAGAGGGGAGCGGCGATCATGGTCCGGCCCGGCAACGGCGCAGGACCTACGGCGTGACCTTCCTCACGGATGCGAGAAATGTCGATCTTGGAGTCGTTCGGGGAGCCGAGGCAGGCGAGGATCGCCAGACCGGCAGCGTCGGCGTGCAGGGGGGCGGCTTCGAGGGCGCGCAGTGCCTCCGGGGTCTCGGTGAGCAGCGCTTTGCCGTGTGCACCGTATGCCCGATCTGCGCAGATCCTCATCGGAGTGCCGATCAGGTGCGGTCGGTAAACAAATACGATCTGGCCGGTTCTCGACTGTAGTGTGACGAGCTCAGCCCTCACGGCAGGCGAGGGCTGTCCAGCCGACGCCGGCTGGGAAGTCAGAGTTGAGTGGGGTGCACCGTGCAGCGCGTCGACCAGCGCATATCCAGCGCGCGGGCCCCGCTGTTCAACGGCTCCCTCTCGCACCATGGCCTGCAGATATCGATGCGCGGTGGCAGCGGGAAGCCCTGCCGACTCCGCGATCACGGCCACGGGATACTCCCCCGGGCCGAGCCGAACCAGAGCCCGGAGCACCGCCATGGTGCGCGCCACGGCGCCGCCAGTGCGGTCCGACGGTCCGGCAACGGGATGCAGCAACGCGAACTCCCCCTCGCGAAATCGAGGACCGTCACGTCTCCCACAACGCGCATTCGATCCGGTGGCCGATTCTTCACGGCCAAGATCCCGCGCACCAGGTTCGGAATTTTCCGGTTCGCGACTTTCAGGAGCGAGGGCTTCCGGTAATTCGCCGTCCGCAGCGGCACAGCACCACGGGGAAGGGTACAAAGTTGAACAATAAGGAGGCGTTGCAGCAGCTGCTGCAATGGAAGCGTCGACAGATAGACCCCGTCGAACTCGGCTGGCCCAAGCGCACCGGGCGCGGCCGCCGCTCGCCCGGTCTTTCCCAGGCCCAGGTGGCCCAGGCGCTGTTCGTGAGCGAGCGCACCTACGCGGTCCTGGAGCGCGGCGACATGGAGGCGCCGAAGCCGGAGTTCCTCGACAGCGTCGCCCGGGTGCTGCGCATGGAGGAACGCGAGCGCACCGCGCTGTACGTCTACGCGCTGGGCTACGAGCCGCCCATCCCCATGGACCCGATGGCGGGCACCAACGTCGCGCCGGCCTGGCAGCACGCGGTCAACCACGTCACCGGGCAGCCCTGCTACATCAACGACCTGGCCTGGAACGTCCTCGCCGCCAACGACGACTTCATCGCGATGTTCCCGCAGGAGCCGGGCACGACACCGCGTCTGCCCGAGCAGAACCTGATCCGATGGATGCTCCTGCGGGAGGACGCGCGTGAACACCATCTGGTCGACTGGGAGAAGCGGTGGGCCGAGCCCGTCGCGGCCCAGCTGCGCACCGCGGTGGCTGCGCACCCCGAGAGCGAAGACCTCCAGCAGCTCGACAAGGAGGTCAACGACGACCCCGTCGTCGGCCCGATCTACCGCAACCACAACATCGCCTACATCCACCCCGACGGCGACACCCGGGTCATGCGGCACGCCGGCTACTCCGTCCCGCAGGGCTGCGCCGACAGCCGGGACCGCTGCTGCGAGCGGCACGCCCCCTCCCAGCTGGGCAACGTCACCATGTGCGCGGCGCAGCCGTTCGGCAGCCCCGGTGCCCGGTTCTTCTTCCTGGTGTTCGAACCCACCCGTCCCTGACCCGCCGTGTTGCCGCGGCCCGGCGGCCACGATTGCCGCCGGGCCGCCCAGCACCCACAATCCATGCCCATGGCACTTGCACCTGACATGAGACAGATCGCTCCCGGCGTTTTCGGGTGGCTCCCTCAGCAGTCCTCCACCTGGGGCCTGGCCAACTGCGGCCTGATCACCTCCCAGGGCGAGGCCCTGCTCGTCGACACCCCCTACACGCCGGCCCTGACCGACGCGTTCCTGGACGCCGCACGCGCAAGTGCCGCTCCCGGCACCCGGCTGGACCGGGTCGCCGTCACCCACGCCAACGGGGACCACACCTGGGGGCTGCAGCGGCTGGCGGAGGCCGAGATCCTCGCCACACGGGCCGCCCTGGAGCACCAGTGCCTGGAGCCGACCCCCCAGCAGCTGCAGACCCTCACCCGTGACACCGACCCCGGCCAGCCCCTGGGCTGGTATTTCCGCCAGCACTTCGGCAAGTTCGACTTCACCGGCATCGAGGTCCTCCCGCCGACTGACACTTTCAGCGGACGCCGCGACCTCGTGGTCGGCTCCATACCCGTGGAACTGCACGAGGTGGGTCCGGCCCACACCGTCGGCGATCTGATCGTCCATCTCCCCGAGCAGCGGATCGTCTTCGCCGGCGACATCGTCTTCTCCGGCGACCACCCCTCGCACTGGGCCGGCCCCCTGGAGCGCGTCTCCGACGCCTGCTCCCGGATCCTCGCGCTTGACCCCGAGTGGATCGTGCCGGGCCACGGGCCGCTGATGCGCCCCGAGGATCTCAAGGCGTACGTCGACTACCTCGACGACCTCGCAGACCAGGCCTACCTGATGCACGGCCAGGGCCGGACCGCCGTCGAGGCGGCCCGCATCCTGATCAAGGAAGACCGCTACACCGGCCTGGGCCTGCCCGAGCGCCTCGCGATCTCCCTGAGCACGGAGTATCGCCACCTCGACAAGGACCCGGCCGCACCGGACCTGCTGGAACTCATGGACCACGCCGCTCGCATCGCCTGGGACCGCTCGTCCGCTGAGCCGCCGAACGTGTGAACCTCCCGAGCCCTGCTCGCTTCTTGCACTGTTCCGGCTGGCGAAACAGGCCCCGCCTTCATTCCGGTCATTGAAATATGAACTGCTCCCCAGGCCGGTCCGGCTTGCCCTGGCACCAGCCGGCGCGGTCGACTACTGGCGTCGGCGCGCCGTGCACGCACGGGGGAGCGCCGCCCAGGCACCGAGGGCCCTCCCACGCCCGTCGACGTGCGCGGTCGAGCAGCAGCTGTTGCTGGACTCGATTCCGGATGCCGCCGCCGGCCCCCCGGCGGCGGCACCCGCTCGCAGCCGTCCCGCTCCAGGGAGAGTTCATGCCCTCCGTACCCCTTCCCGTTCCCGCCCCCGTCCCCGAGTTCCTCGCCCCACGCGTCAACTCCGTTCGGGACGCCGCCCGCGCCGGCCAACCGGCCAGCGCTCTGGCCCGGGCTCGCCTGATCAGCACCGAACTCGCCGACAGCTACGGCCCCCTGCACCCCTATGCCCTCCACGCCCTCGAGCTCGTCGCCTACTGCGCCCAGCTCGCCGGGCATCCGGCAACCGCCACCGAAACCGCGGTGCAGGCCACCGCGGGATGGCAGCGGATCCTGCCCGCCGGGCACCGCCAGATCCTGCGGCAGGCCCGCAACGCCGCCGCCAGCTGGCTCACGGTCACCGACGCGACCGAGGCCGTGCGGACCGGCACCGCCCTCCTGACGCTGATGCCCTCGGTCTTCGGCCCCGGCCATCCCTCCAGCACCTTCGTTGAACGGCGACTTACGGCCATCACCGGACCTGACCGTTACGCGGCCGCCAAGGCCCTGCGCGCCACCGGCCCTGCCCTGCTCGTCCGCCCCTGAGGCTTTCGCCTAGATGCATTCAACTGTCCCAGGACATAGGCATATACCGGAACGTGGTCTACCGGAAAAAACCGGGCCTGGCTGCCCTTGATCTCCCTGGCCGAGAATCGGCCTCGGACCGATCGCGTTGTGGGAGACGCGGGGTCCCCGACCGCGAGGGGGAATTCGCGTTGAACCGCACAGGAGCCACATCCGCTCCACCCGAAGCCGAGACCTGTCCGGCCCGTTCACGGGCACAGGCCCGCCGCACGGCTTCCCGGACAAGGACCGCGTCCGTCCCGCGCCGGACGGACGCGGGCACACCTGCCGCCGGCCCGCGGCGCCCCGCTTCATCGGCGGCCCCCTCTCGCTGCGACCGGCCGGAACGCGACACCTGCCTTCCGGCCGTGATCGTAAGCTCGCCGGGTCCTGGCCCGACGTACACAGCCATGTCCGTCGAGACGCGGTAGAGGAGCACCTCTCCGCGGCCTCGTCGCATGGCCCGTACGCCAGCCCACCCGACATCCGAAAGGGACCCGTCATGACAGCGTCCGCCCAGCCCCGCATTCGCGTCCTGCGCCTGACCGGATCGGTGCTCGCCTGCACTGTGGCCGCCACTGTGCTGGCCGGCTGCGGCTCCGGTGATTCCAAGAGCACCTCGTCCGCGCCCTCCGCCACCGCGGCGGCGTCCAAGTCGCCCTCCAGCGACCCGGACCAGGCAGCCAAGGACGAAGTTCTCGCCGCGTACAACAACATGCGCGACATTCAGGTCAAGATGGCCGAAGACGGCGATCTGCACACCCAGGACCTGGCCAAGTACGCCAAGGGTGACGCCGCGGCCGACCTGAAGAAGTCCGTCCTGCGCAACAGGTCGATGGGCATCAAGTTCACCGGCCAGCCCCAGACGGACCCCGAGGTCACCTCCGTCGACACGAAGAAGAAGACCGCCACGCTGAGCGACTGCTTCGATGCGACCAAGTGGAAGCCCGTCTACACCAGCTCCGGCAAGCCCGTTGAGCTGGCCAAGCAGCGCCTGAAGTACCCCGTCACGTCCCAAGCCACGCTGGAGGGCGACACATGGCTCATCACGAAGATCACGGCAGACCGAACGAAGGGCTGCTGATACGCGGTGCCCGCGTAACGGGTGCGCTCGCCGTCCTGTTCGCCCTGCTGCCCGCCGGCCTGGCCTACGCCGGCGGGGGCGCCCACGGCTGTTCGGACGTGGATGTGTGCGTCGACGCCGGCACCTCCGGCAAGCCGGGCCACGGCGGGTCCCAACAAGGCGGCAGCGGTGGCGGCAAGGGCAGCAGCGGCAAGGGCGACGGGATGTGCAAGCTCGTCGACGACACCGAGATCCCCTGCATCCCCGGGTACAACCCCAAGGACCGCTGCTTCTACCAGCTGATGGACCCGCAGCCGCCGTCCGGGCCCGGCCACACCGACATGAACGGTGCCGACACCAGCGGCCCGGGCGCCTTCTACCAGAAGGACTGCATCGTCAACGACGTAGGCGGCACGGTCTGGCTGACCACGCCGCCGCCCACGATCCTGCCCGACCCGGCCGAACTCGCGCGCCAGGCACGGGACAAGATGACCCTGCGCGGTGCCGACATCGGCTCCTCCCCCGGCCCCGGCAAGCCGGGCCTGGTCGGGATGCCCGTGTGGCTGTGGAACAACAAGAGCGACACCACCTGGGGGCCCAACAGCGCCACCGCTGCCGTCCCGGGGCTGTCCGTGACCGCCACCGCCCGCGTCACCAAGATCACGTACTCCATGGGAGACGGCGGCTCGGTCACGTGCACCACCGCCGGCACGCCGTACAAGAAGTCCTACGGCGGCAAGTCCTCGCCGGACTGCGGCTACCGCTACACGAAGGTCTCCACCGGCAAGCCGGGCGGCAAGTTCACCATCACCGCGACCAGTTCGTGGGAGATCACCTGGCAGGCCTCGACCGGCGAAGGCGGAACGCTCCCCGACGAGGTCCGTACGTCCACCACCACAGCGCGCGTCGGCGAGCTGCAGGTCGTCAACTAGCACGAGGAAACGCACCACGATGTCTCTTACCAAGGAGCAGGCGGCGCCCAAGCGGGAACGCGCACAGGCCACCGCGCCGCTGCCGATCACCAACGACGCACCGCGCAGCCGGCGCCGTCCGGTGGTCGTCGGTGCCGGTCTGGCGCTCGCGGCCGTCGGCGCACTCGTGTCGGTGTGGATGGTCAACGAGGCCGGCGACAAGGTCTCCGTCGTCGCAACCCGCCACGCCATCGAGGCCGGAGACACCATCAAGGCCTCCGACCTGGTCGCGACGGAGATATCCCACGACGCCCAGCTGCGCTCCGTGCCCGCCTCCCGGTCCTCCGAGCTCGTCGGAAAGCGGGCCTCCTCCGACTTGCCCGAAGGCGTCCTGGTCACCGAGGACTCGGTGAGTTCCGGATCCAGCGTGACCGCGGGCAAGTCCGTGGTCGGCATCCTGGCCAAGCCCGGTCAGCTGCCCGTGCAAAAGCTCCACACCGGCGACAAGATCACCGTCGTGCACACCCCGCAGGACGGCAGCGCCTCGGCCTCCTCCAGCAAGCCGGGGTCGGCACCCGACAGCCTGCCCGCCGTCGTCTCCCGGGTCGGCTCCCCCGACGCCAACGGCGCCGTCGTCGTCGACGTCGCCGCGTCCGAGGTCAACAGCACCTCGCTCGCCGCGTGGGCCGCGGGCGGCAACGTGTCGATCGTGCTCGAGGCGGACAACTGATGGCCATCATCGCGCTGGCCTCCGGGAAGTCCAGCGGGGTCACGTGCTCGGCCCTCGCCCTCGCGCTGTCCTCACCGCGCCCCTCCCTCCTGGTGGAGGCCGACCCCGCGGGCGGCACTGTCCGCGCCGGATACCTCGGAGGCGAAGGCACCGCCCAGATCGGCCTGCACCGCCTGGCCACGGCCGACCGGCAGGGCACCCTGGCCCGGGAGTTCCGACACCACTGGATCTCCCTGGACAAGGAGCACTCGGGCAACCGCATGCTGCTGCCCGGACTGACCGCGCCCACCCAGGCTCCTTCCATGGCCCGGACCTGGGACAGCATCGCCGAGCTGCTGTCGGTCCTGGACAGCCAGGGCTTCGACGTCATCATCGACGCCGGCCGCATCGTGGCCGAGTCCGAGACCCACCTCAGCAGCCGCTCCTACCCCGCCCCCCTGCTGCGGGCCGCCGACGCCGTCCTGCTCGTCGTGCGCTCCACCCAGGCCTCCGTCGTCGCCGCCGCGCCGGCCGCGCGGGTCCTCAAGGAGGACCTGGCGAGCAACGGAACCGGCGCCGACGCACTGGGCCTGCTGGTGATCGAAGAGGGCAGCGCCTCCACCAGCAACGTGCAGCAGTGGCTGCAGACCCCCGTGGTCTGCGCCCTGGACTGGGACCCCGACACCGCGGACGTGTTCACCCACGGACAGGCACGGCTGCGCCGCACCGCCAAGGGCCTGCTGCGCTCGGCGCGCACCGCGCACGACCGCCTGCACGAGGTCGTCACCCGGCGCCGTATCCAGCTCCATCCCGCGCACTACAGCGCCCTGGCCTGAAGGAGGGCAGGAACATGACCGACACCCGACCCGAACGGGTCCCCCCTGCCCTGGACTCCCTCGACGCCCTCTTCGAGCAGCGGCTGCAGCAGCGCAGCGGCTCCCCTGACGCCGGCGCCTCCGTCCCGGCCAAGGCGTCCCCCGCCGCCGTGCCCGCGCCCGTGTCCTCGGGCAAGGGCGCCCTGGGCCTGCTGCCCGTGGGCTACGAGGTGATCGCCGACCTGCGCCAGCAGGCCAGCTCCAAGATCGGGCAGGCCAGCGCGGCCGACGGCACCATGAGCCCCCAGGACCAGCGCCAGCTCGGCCTGAAGATCATTCGGGAGACCGTCAGCGAGTGGGCGACCCGCTATGCGGCCACTGCGGCCACGCCGCTCACGGACGTCCAGGAGAACCAGCTGCGCCAGGCGGTGTTCGACGAACTGTTCCGCGCCGGCCGTCTGCAGCCGCTGCTGGACAACCCGAACGTCGAGAACATCCTCATCAACGGCGACAAGGTCCGCGTCGACTTCGCTGACCGGCCCAGCCAGCAGTGGGACCCGATCGCCCCGAACGACCGCGAACTCGTACGGCTGATCAACCACATCGCCCGCATGCAGGGGCAGGGAGAGCGCGCGCTCACGCCCGCGACCCCGAACCTCAACATGCGCCTGGGCGACGGCTCCCGCCTCGCGGCCAGCTATCTGATCACCCCGCGCCCGCAGATCGTCATCCGCCGCCACCGCACCCGCGGCCAGGGCCTGGACGACCTCATCAAGTGGGGCACCATCGACAGCACGCTGGCCGCGTTCCTGCGCGCCTCGGTCAAGGCCCGCAAGAACATCGTCATCGTCGGCTCCCAGGGCGCCGGAAAAACGTCACTGCTGCGGGCCATGGCCCGGGAGATCCCGCGCACCGAGCGCGTGGGCACCCTGGAGAGCGAGTACGAGCTCTACCTGCACGAGGACCCCGACGGGCCCGAAGTCATCGCCTACGAAGGCCGGGAGAGCAACGGCGAGCGGGGCCCGGACGGCAAGCCGCTGGGCGAGCTGACCCTCTCCGACCTCTTCCCCCAGCTGCTGCGCATGTCGCTGCGCCGGATCATCGTCGGCGAGGTCCGCTCCAAGGAAGTCGTGCCGATGCTGCACGCCATGAACACCGGCGAGGGCGGCTCCATGTGCACGCTGCACGCCGAGACCGCCCAGCTGTCGGCCGAACGCCTGGTGACCCTGTGCCTGGAGGCCGGCATCGGCATGACCGAGGCGCTCGCCTACCGCCTGGTCGCCCAGGCGATCGACCTGGTCGTCTACGTCCGCCTCGTCGACGAGACCGAACTCGTCGACGCCGGCGGGCGGCCCGGGCGCAAGCACCGCTTCGTCAGCCACGTCATGGAGATCACCGGCATCGGCGAGAACAACCGCCCCAGCCACCAGATGATCTTCGCCCCGCGCGAGCAGGGCGACATCCGCGAACCGCGTGCGGTTCCCCAGCAGATGCCCAGCCCCCGCTACCTCGACGACATCGAACGCGCGGGCTTCGCACGCCAGGAACTGATGCGGCCCTGGGGCACCTGGACCGAACGCCTGGAAACGGTGATGCCGCTGTGAACCTCGACCTCGACTCCCTGGTCGCCGCGCTCGCCGCCGTCGCCGCGGTCGCCGGCGTCTTCATCGCCATCGCCGGCCTGATGGGCTGGGCCGACCGGCCCGCCCGCCGCCGCAGCCGCGCCCGGCAGAAACTGCGCGCCGCGCTGGGCATGGACAATCAGCCCGGCCCCGTCGCCTGGTGGGCCCGCACCAGCACCCGCATCACCGCCGCGCTCGTCGGTGGCCTGCTGGTCTGGCTGTTCAGCAGCTGGCCCATGGGCGGACTGGTCACTGCCGTCGTCATCGTCGGCCTGCCCTGGCTCCTCAACCCCGGCGCCAACGCCACCCGGGAGATCGCCCGCCTGGAAGCGGTCGAGGAGTGGGTGCGCCGCCTCTCCGACATCCACACCGTCGGCGTGAGCCTGGAGGCGAGCATCCAGCGCAGCCTCCACACCGTCCCCGCAGCCATCAAGGACGAGGTCACCCGGCTCGTCTCGCGCATGTCCGCCGGCTGGCACCCGACCGACGCCTACCGCGCGTTCGCCGACGAACTCAACGACGCCACTGCCGACGAGGTCGTCGCCCTGCTGATCCTGCACGTCGAGGACCGCGGCGCCGGACTCAGCCGTGCCCTGAACGAGCTCGCCTCGGGCCTGTCCCACGAGGTCCTCGCCCGCCGCGAGATCGAGGCCGACCGGCAAAAGCCCCGCACCAACGACCGCTGGGTGACCATCTTCTGCCTGACGATCTTCGGGCTGTCGATGCTCTCGTCGGCCTGGGCCGTGCCCTACTCCACCGTCATGGGCCAGCTCGTCCTGATCACCCTGGGCGTCGCGTTCGTCGTCGTGAAGATCTGGATGCGGCGCATGGCCATGATCGAGCCCACGCCCCGGTTCCTGTCCGCCCAGGACCGTGCGGGCGGCGACACCACCCTGACGCTGGTCAAGGAGGCCGCATGATCTCGCCGTTCGCGATCCTCGGCGGCGCGGCCCTCGGCGCCGGACTGGTCGTCGCCTACCGCGGCCTGGCACCCGGCCGCCCCGACGTCGGGGACGTCATCTCCCGCATGGACGCCAACCGCCTGGAGAACCTCCAGCCGGTACGCACCACCGCCCCGGCCGGCGGTCTGGAAAAGCTCGGTGCCGCGCTGCTGCGCTCGGCCGGCGAGGGCACGCTGCGCCTGCCGCGCCAGGAGCTGGAGCTGATCGGGCGCAGTCCCACCCGGCACGTCGGCATCAAGGTGGCGCTCGGCCTGTACGGGCTCGTGCTGCCGGCGCTGCTGGTCTCCGCGGCCTCGGCCGCCGGATACCCGATGCCGTTCCCCGTGCCCGCACTCGCCGGCCTGGCCCTGGGCGTGCTGTTCTGGTTCGTCCCCGACATCCACGTCAGGCAGCAGGCCGTCGAAGCCCGCGCTGACTTCCGTCACGCCATCAAGACATATCTGCGGCTGGTCCAGCTCGAGCGCGCCGCCGACGCGGCCCCGACGCAGGCTCTCAAGCGGGCGGCCGAGGTCGGCGAGGGCTGGGTCTTCGTCAAGATCCGCGACGCGATCACCCGGGCCGAGCTGGAGGGCATCAGCCCCTGGGAGGGCCTGCGGCGTCTGTCGGAGGAACTCGACGTGCCCGAGCTCGGCGCCCCCGCGGACATCATCTCGATCGCCGGCGAAGAGGGCGCCGCGGTCGGCGAAACACTCGGCGCCCAGGCGCGCTCCCTGTCCGGAGCCCTGGTCACCGCCGCCAAAGCCAAGGCGAACAGCGCCTCGGAAAAGATGGTCATGCCGGTCTCAGCCCTCGTCGTGATCATGACCATCTATGTCGGCTATCCCGCCCTGACGCGGATCATGTCCGCCTGAGAACGACAAGGAACCACCGTGCACTTCAACGATCCCATTCTCAGCCTCCTCGTCGCCCGCTCCCGCGCTCAGATAGCCAAGCTGCGCGCCCTGCGCGACGAGGACCGCGGCGGACTGTCGATCGAGGCCATGATCCTCGTCGGCTCCCTCGTGGGCATCGCCATCGTCGCGGCCGCCGTCCTGCTGACGAAGGTCAACGAGAAGGCGGACCAGATCAAGTGACCCGAACCGGACGACGGGTTCGCCGATGGCTCCGGGCGGCAGCTGCGCGCAGCGCGGCCCGGGACCGCGGGGCCCTGTCCCTGGAACTCCTGGTCATCTTCCCCGTCGTGCTGATGCTCATCCTGCTGACCGTGCATGCCGGCCTGTGGTGGCACGCACGCAACGTGGCGATGTCCGCGGCGCAGCAGGGGGTCGAGGCGGCCCGCGGCCGCGGCTCGACCCTGGACGCCGGCACGAGGGAGACCCGGGACTTTCTCGACAGGGCCGGAGGCAGCATCTCCGGCGCCCACGTCAGCGGCAGCCGGGGCCAGACCGTACGGATCACCGTCACCGGGCACGTCGACACCCTGATCCCCGGGCTGACGTTGCCGATCAACCAGCACGCCGAGGCCGCGACCGAACGCATCACGGAGCCGTAGTGAGCATCTCCGCCCTTCGCCGGCGACTGGCCGCCCATGACCGGGGCGCCCTGTCGCTGGAGGCCATGATCCTCTTCCCGGTGCTGATCATGGTGCTGCTGCTGGTGATCGCCTTCGGCCGGATCCAGTCCTCGGCCAACGCCGTCGACACTGCCGCGCGCAATGCCGCCCGGGCCGCCTCCCTCGAACGCGACGCCGGGGCGGCGCGCACGGCCGGCACCGACGACGCCCGCGCCGGGCTGCGCAACCAGGGCCTGTCCTGTACCGCCGTGTCGGTCGACATCACCACCGACGGGTTCAACGTCCCGCTGGGCACGCCCGCGACCACGACCGCGACCGTGCGCTGCACGGTGCGGTTGTCCGACATCGGCCTGCCGGGTCTGCCCGGATCCAAGACCCTGACCTCCAGTTTCACCAGCTCGATCGACTCCTACCGCCAGCGCGACTGAGACAGGAACCCATGACCGCCGCCCGCCTCACCCCCGCGTCCCCTCGCCCGGCCGCCGCGCAACCGCGCTGGTGGCGGCGGGACGACGGCGCGCTGTCGCTGTTCGTCCTGGTGACGATCGTCGGGCTGTTCGCCGTCGCCGCCCTGGTCGTCGACGGTGGCGGCAAGCTGCGCGCGCTCAACAACGCCGAGGGCGTGGCCAACGAGGCCGCCCGCGCGGGCGGGCAGGCTATCGACGCCGGCAAGGCCATCTCCGGTGAGGGTGTCACCGTCGACCGCAACGCCGCGGTGGCGGCTGCGCGTTCCTACCTCGCCCACGCCGGGGTGAGCGGGAGCGTACGGGTCAGCGACGACGGCGCGTCTCTGGAAGTGACCGTGAACGAGAGCTACTCCCCTCTGTTCCTGCCGGGTGGCAACTGGTCCGTGACCGGCACCGGCCAAGCCGACCTGGTCTACCGGGGGTAATGATGAAGACTCGCAGCAAGTCCGCCGCCTTCGCCCGCGGTCTGTTCTCTCTGGCCGTTCTGGTGATACTCCTGGTGGGAGTCCCGTACGCCCTGCTCCGCGTCGGGGTTCTGCCGCACCACGTGCCGTCGGGCAGCGAGATCACCACCGCCCTGACCGAGCAGGACACCGGGCAGCTCTTCCTCGGCGCGGTCACCCTGATCGGCTGGTACGGCTACCTGTCCTTCGCCATCTCCGTCGTGCTGGAAGCGGCCTCCATCGCCCGGCACCGCAAGGCCCCCCGACTGCGCCTGCTCGGCGGAACGCAGCGGCTGGCCGGCGTTCTGGTCGGCGGCATCTTCCTGCTGCTGCCCACCAGCGGCGCCTTCGCCGCACCCGCGGTCGCCGCTCCCCAGACAGCAGCGACCGCCGCAGCTACGCCCGCAGCCAGCACGCCGGCTCCCGCCGCTGCCGAGCACCGGGCCGCGTCGCAGAGCACGCGCACCGGACCGGTCCACCACGTTAAGGCGGGCGACAACCTGTGGGACATCGCCGAGCAGCGCCTGGGCAGCGGTCTGCGCTGGCGGGAGATCGTCGAGGCCAACCAGGGCGTGGAGATGCCCGGCGGGCAGCACCTGACGGAGGACACCACTGACCTCCAGCCCGGATGGACACTGCGGCTTCCTTCCGATGCCAAGGCTCCGGCCGCCGACGACGAGGGCGGCGTGCACACCCAGACCGGGGGGACGGCGGCCCACGACTCCGAGCACACGGTCAAGCCGGGCGAGACGCTGTCGTCGATCGCCGAGGACGAGCTCGGCGACGCCGACGACTACCCCGCGATCGCGCAGGCCAATGAAGGCGTCCGCCAGTCCGACGGCCGCACCCTGACCGATCCGGACGAGATCTATCCGGGCTGGCAGCTGAAGATCCCCTCAGCCGAAGGAGCTCCGGACGGCGCGGCCGACACACCCGCCCCGGAGCACGACCGCGGCGACCAGCAGGACAAGGGCACGGAGCACGATTCCGGCGGCACGCACGACCAGGCGCCGGGACACGACCGCGGCGGGGAACAGCAGGACAACGGCAAGGCGCACGATCAGGGCGGAGGCCAGACGACGGACCGGCCGCAGGCGCCGGCCACGCAGGAACCGGCGCCGCACGAGTCCGCGAAGCCGGACGCGACAGCACCGGCACCGGACGCACCCGAAGCCTCTGCCGCGCCCGGCTCGCAGCACGACACGGGCTCCGAGGCATCGAGCGTGCGGACGGTCGCGGCAGCAGGAAGCATCCTGGCGGCCGCGGTCCTCGCCGTGCTGGCCACCCGCCGGGCCCGGCAGCAGCGCCGGCGGCGTGCCAAGCGGCGTATCCCCATGCCCTCCGGCGCCGTCGCCGACTTCGAGAAGCAGTTGCGCGCGGCGTCCGACATCACCGGCACCGCGCTGGCCGACCGTGCCCTGCGCACCCTGGCGGCTCACTGCCGCGAAGCGGGGCGCCCGCTGCCCGAGGTCGAGGCGATGCGTATCGCCCCACGCGGCGTGGAACTCCACCTGGCCGCCGCCACCGCCCCGGTGCCGCCGTTCGCCGAACACGAGGGCAATCCGATGGTGTGGTGGTGTCCGGCGCGCGGCGCCGCTTTGCTGGACGAGGACGAAGCAGCCGACGTCACCCCGCCCTACCCCGCGCTGGTCAGCCTCGGCGAGACAGAAGAGGGCGACGCGGTCCTCGTCGACCTGGAGAGCATCGGTCTGCTGCGGCTGGCCGGCCATCCCGCCGACGTCCGCGCGGTCACGCTCGCGCTCGCCGTGGAACTTGCCTCCTCCAAGCTCGCCCCGGCCACGCAGATCGTGCTCGCCGGTGCCGGCAGCGACCTGCACCACCTCTACCCCGACCAGATCGACCACCACGCGGACCTGAACGCAGCTGCCGCCGAGCTGAAGTCCCACGACACCTTCCAGCGTGACGCCCTCGCCGACGGCGGACACGACCACCTCCGCGCCGCCCGGCTGAGCGAGGAAACCGGCGGGGACACCTGGATCCCCCGCATCCTGCTGTCGACCGACCCGGTCACCGGACCGTCCGCCGCCGCGCTCGAGGACCTGCTCACCTCCCGCCCGCGCACCTCGGTCGCGGTCGTCACCGCGGCAGGAGCGGACCTCGACCTGCACGGTGCCTGGACCCTGCCCGCACAGCCGGGCACCGCGGTCGAACTGCCCGGACTGGACCTGGCGGTCAAACTCCAGTACCTGGACGACGCCGCCTACGACCGTCTTGTCCAGCTCCTGGCCACCTCCAGCCGCACCGACGACGTGCCCCCGCCGGCATGGACCGGGCACAGCGCCGACAACGGCCCCCGGGCCGCGTCCGATGCCTCCGGCGAGTCCTCCGCGCTCGCCCCCGAGACCACCTGGAGCCCACAACCGGGAGCGGCTCACCTGGCCGGTGACAGCGGCGACTTGAGTACGGCCCTTCCCAACTTCGCCTCGCTCGCACCCGCGTTCACCTCCGCCTCCGGCCGCACTGCGCAGGACAGCGGCACGGGGGACAGCGCGCTGTCCCCCGCCGTCGCGGCTGCCTGGCCTGCTGCGGACGACGGGGCCGACGTGGTCGACACGGACACCGGCACCGACGCCCTCGCTCTCGCCGCGCACGGCGCGGCCGCGTACGAACAGGCGCCGGACGCCGCCGCGGACGACTCCTCCTCCGCGCTGGCCACGGGCGTGTGGGACGGCGAGAGGCTGGCCGAGGACGGTGACCGCGCGGAGCCGGAGGCGGACTGGGACGGCGAGGCCGGGGACTTCGACTCGGTTCTCGGCGAGGTACTCGCCGAGCAGGACCCGCCGACGCCGGACCGTGCCGGCGAGGACGACGCCTCGGCCCTGTCGGCGGCCACGCTCGGCGCCGGCGAACCCGCGCAAGGGGTGAGCGAGACCCGCATCATCCCGCGGCCCAGCGCCGCGACGTCCACCGTTCTCGCGGCCCTGTCCACACCACCGGCAGAGCCCGCCGGGCCTCAGGTCATGGTGCTCGGCCCGGTCACTCTGACGGGCGCGCAGGGCCGGGTGGCCAGCAACCGGCGCAACCACCTCCTGGAGATCGCCGCCTATCTCGTGATGCACCCGGGGCTGGGCCGGCAGGACCTCGACGACGCGATCTGGCCCGGCATCCGCATCACCAACGAGACCCGCAACCCGGCGATCTCCCGGCTCCGCTCCTGGCTCGGCCAGAACCCGCAGCTGCCGGCCGGCGATCCGCACGCCGCCTACCTCCCCCCGATCAAGGACGGCATCTACCAGCTCAGTCCCGCCGTCACCTCGGACTGGGACAGGTTCCGCGAGCTGTACCAGCAGGGCATGCACCACGACGGGCAGGACGCCGACATCGCACTGGCCCAGGGCCTTGCCCTGGTCCGCGGCAGGCCGTTCGCCGACGTCGACCCCTCCAAGTACACCTGGGCCGAGGCGGACATCCAGGAGATGATCAGCGCGATCGTGGACGTCGCCCACGAACTCGCCGAACGGCGCCGCCAGGTACGCGACTACCGCGCCGCCGCCCAGGCCGTCACCAAGGGCATGCTCGTCGACAGCCAGAGCGAGCTGCTGTACCGGGACCTGTTCACCATCTGCCACGAGATGGGCGACCGGGAAGGACTGGAACGCGCCGCCCACCAGCTGGCCCGCATCAATGCCGAGGAAGGCATCGACTCCTCCCCCGAGACCGTCGGCCTGCTGCGCACCCTCCTCAAGGGCGAACGCGGCCAGGCGACTTGGGGATCCGCCGCTTCATGAAACGCACCGTCAGATCCATCGTCCCGCCCTGTCACACGGAACCACTCCCGCACACCTGTAGAGAGCGAGGAGCCTCCTCGGCCACCGACCCGACGAAGGAGACCGCGCGCATGACCAGCAGCCGGCCGTACGCCGCCGCCCCGCCCGCCGGCCCCGATGCACCGGCCCGGCATCCCCGGGAGGGAGACCGGTGATGGACCTGTCGCGGTGGGCGCTGCCCTCCGGCCTGGCCGTCGCCGGGATCGGCGCCGTCGTCGTGGCCTGCACGCTGCTCGGCAACCGCCGCCGCGCCGCGGAGCAGCGCGCCACGGCCGAAGAGCGCGCGCAGCTTGTCCTCCAGCGCCGCCAGGCGTGGCAGCGCCGCCTGGCCGTGATCGCTCTTGCCGTGGGCTGCGTGATGATGTTCGTCCTCGCGGGCATCGCCGCCTGGCTGAGTTTCGGCGCCCAGCGCGAGTACGCCCACGCGCACAACGGTGGCGACTGGGACGCGGCGACCGGCTTCGCGTTGCTGCTGGACGCCGGCGCCCTGAGCCTGTCCCTGATCCGCTTCTTCGAGGCCCTCACCCTGCGCTCCTCCGCCAGCACCCGGGTCCTGCTGCTGGCGTTCGTCAGCGCCTCTGCGGTGATGAACCTGCTCCACACCCCGGAGGCCGGTGCCGGAAGCGCGTTCCTCGCCGTGGTCCCGCCGCTGGTCTACGCGGTGCTGCTGGAAAAGCTCCTCACCAAGATCGAGCAAGTGATCATGGGACGGCAGAAGCGCCGCAAGGACGAGCACGAGCGGGGATACAGCCTGCTGCTCTGGCTGCCCTGGCCGATCGGCGCTCCTGTGAAGATGTGGAAGGCGTGGAGGAAGGAGTTGCTCTCCACGGTCGACAACGTTCGCGTCACAGGCTCCCGGCGCCCCCTGACGGGGGACGACAAGTCCGCTGCGGGTATCCCGGCGCCAGCTCCGGCCGAGGACCCGGGGAGGCCGACGGCCGCCGGCGAAGAGGTCCCCCTCAGCGCCGCGGTCGCGGAGGGCGAGCAGACCGCCCCTGCAGCGGCGGGCCTCGCGTCGGCCGCCGAGGAGAGCGCCGAGGTCTCCATCCAGATCCAGACGTCCGCGGCCGCCTCGGCACCGCAGACGACGGCGGTCGATTCCGGCGCACCGACCACAACGCCGGAGCCCGCCGGCGCGCCTGTCGGCGCCGAATCTGCTGCCGAGCCTGCGCCTGTGCAGCACGCCACCGCCCCGGACCCGGATCCCGAGCCCGTACCGGCAGAACCCGAACCCGGTGCGGAGGCCGACACCGCTGGCCCTCACGCTGACGAGCACGGCGAGGCAGCCGCTCAGATCCCTGACGACGCCGCGCAGGACACCGGCACGGACGAGTCCGCGGACGAGGAACCGACCGACGGGGCCGAAGGCGCGGACGAGGAGCCGGACGACGAGGTCGAGCCGGATGACGATGAGCCCGACGCGGAGCACGGGCACGTGCCGCCGCCCGGTGGCGACGACGAGGTTCGTGACGGCCGCCGGATCCAGATCGACCTGTCCACGCTCCCCAAGGACGAGGGCCCGCGCCAGCGTGCCGAGCGGATATATGTCGCTCACCAGGTCGCGGGCCTGCCGCTGGAGAAGTCCGATCTGGCCAGGTGGGCGGGATATACGAATCCACGCTCGGGCGGAAACGAGTACCGGAGGCTGGTGAGGCACTACGGGCCGATCCTGGAACGTAAGGGGGCCGCCTACGTGGATCTGGACTGGTCCAGCCTCGACCAGCAAAACCCCCCGGCCGACTCCGAAGGACCGGGTGACGAGCGCCAGCCTGTCGTCGAACGGGCTCAGGCGGCGTGACCCGTTGTCGGGCCTGGTCTCCTGCTAAACGGGCTGATGACGAGGCTGAGCCTGGTGTCGGACCGTGCCGGTAGCCTCGGGGCGACGACACGGACGGACGAGGGGGTTGGGGATGGACGTCGGCTGGCAGCGGGCGATCGCCGAACTGCGGGCCCAGGGCGAGGCGGCCGGCGCCGCCGCCCGGCGAGTCGATGACATCGACAGCGACAGCCCCCGCGACGTGCGCCCCACCGCAGTCGCGGTGCAGTACGCGGCCGAGGCCGACTACGTGCGCAGCTCTCTGGCACTGCTGCGTGCGCATCTCACCGGCCGCAGACCGCCGCGCCGGCTTCCGGCCGCCCGGGTGTGGCCGTGGTTCCGTGACGTGTGGAAGGACCAGGCCGTCAACCGGCTGGGTGGCGTGTGGAGGGCTGTCCCCGGCCGAGCCGCGCTGGAGCAGATGCGCAGCGCGGCGTCCGAGCCGCTCCTCGAGGCGGTGATCGAACAGGCGGAGGCACTGCAAGCCAGCCTCCGCGGGCACCAGCAGCGCGACCGGATGTACGAGTCCTACATCCCCGACCCGGGCGGCGTGCTGATCGAAGAGGCCGTCGGCAGTTCCGGTCGGTCCGCTCCCACGCTGCCCGGTTTCCCCGATCCCGGCCACCCGCTCAACCGCGCTTTCCCCCGGGGCCGGGGGACGCGCATCCAGCCCGGCCGAGAGGAAGAGTTCAACCAGCTGGCGAGCGACCGGTTCGCCGTTCATCGGCGCGCCCGCGCCTTCGGCGATGCGGTCGTGGCCCTGCTTGTCGAACACCGCGCGGGGGGCGTCCTGCCGCAGCCGGGTCGGGTTCGCGGCGCCGGACGGTGGGTTGGGCGCGAACGAGCGCTGGTCCCGCTCCGCCCCGGCTGGCCCGCCAAGCTCAATCTGTTCCAGACCGCGACCCTGGCCGGGCTGGCCTGGCTGGTGATGGCATGCGCCGCCCTGCCGCTCACCTTCGGCATGAGCGCCCACCTGCTGCTCTCCCACGGCACGCTGCTGTTTCTGGCAGCCGGTGCCATCGCTGGCCTCGGTCTCGCGACCGCTGTCCGGTTCGGACCGAAGCTGCTCCAGGCGCCCGGCGCCCTCGCCGCGGCGCCCGGGGTCGTCGCCGCCCTCACCGCCTTCCTCGTGGGGCACTGGCAGCAGCCCGTCGCCGACCACTTCTTCGCAGGCCCCTACGACCGGTACGAACGCGAGTACGCCAACGGATGCCTGGCCGCCAGTCCCTACCGCGACGACACCATCCAGTCGCGCGTCGAAGACCGTGTTCTCATCGTCGTTCCGATCGGCGGCGGCACGACACTGCGCCTGGGCCCCGCTGAGGAAGGCAGTATGCAGCCGCTGCGTCCCGTTGACCGGTCCACCCGAACAGTGCTGGACACATACGGGTGCTGACCGGCACGGCCAAGGAAGGATCACGCCTTCCCGCAAGGAAATTTGAAATCGAAAAGAGGCCCTGGCGACCGCCTGAATGAGGCGCAGAACTCTTACGTTAATTAGGAAACAGGAAAGCGCAATGAAGCTCACTGTGCGGCTCGCTCAGCGGCACGCAAGAAAGACGGCACGACGATATCACCGGGAAGGGCGCAAACTCATGCCCTATGGCGAGTGGGAGAAGCTACTCGCTTCCCCAAGCCGTCCGCCTCTTGTTCACAGCAACCTCTGGGATCAGGAGAATGACGGCAGCGAGGTCGCAACCTTCCGCGACGGCGACTCCTTCGTGTCCATGGTGTGGTCGGCCGGTTGGGTCAAGGAATGCCGCTTGAGGAAACACACATCCAAGGCCGAAACACTCGAACAGCGAGCGAAGGACTGGCACTACTGGGTTCTGGTCACAGAACGCACAACCGAGTCCCTGATGTTCTGAGGACCAGGAAGCAGGAACCGTAAACACGGAACAACACCGCGAACACGCGCCTCCGAAACAGCCACCGCATGACCACTCAGGCTCGGCGACGGACATAGAGGCCCCCAGGCTGCTCGCCCTGGCCCGAGGCTCCGGTGGGCCGGACCAGGGCGAAGCTGCCGTCAGCTGTGGCCGGCAGTGGACAGGAGGTCGGCGACGGTGACGGCCAGGCGCGCCCCGGCGGCCGCCTGCGCTCCGTCGGTGGCGGCCAGTCCTGCCATCTGCCAGGGCAGCTCGCGGAGTTCGGGCAGTCTGGGCACGAACGTGACTCCCCGGGCGCCGTGCTCGCGCAGGGCACTGTCGACTCCGGCAAGCTGCTGCGGGTCGATGTCGCCGTGTACTCGGTTGACCGTGACCAGCAGCCGGGTGGTGGGCAGATCATGGGCGGCCTTCAGGAGGCGGTCGGCGATGTCGCCGACCGGCCGCAAAACGGCGAGGTGTTCGATCAGGTCCTCGTAGGGAGCCAACAGGGGTTCGTCGTCGGCTGCCCTGATCGCCCACTGCAATCGGTGCTCCTGCCACAGGTCGGCGCCCCACCGTGCGATCGCCTCGGTCTCGACCGTGGCGAGCACTTCCTGTCGCAACGCATTGACCACGGCCGGTTCGGGATCCCCTGCCTGCAGCCCAGCCCGGTTGCGGCGCCGGTTGTGCTCGCTCCACGCGGCCGCGGTCTGCTGCCACAACTGCGGATAGCGGCGTGTCCCTTCGGCGTCGAGCGCGGTGATGAATTCGGCCCGCCAGCGGTCGAGGGCGGCCTCTTCGTTCTCGGCGGGCAGTTCCTGGATGTCTCGGACATCCAGGTCCAGCAGTTCGTCCATGAGGCCCCAGTCGGGTTCCCAGTAGACGCCGGCGTCCTCCCACTCCCTGGCGCCGACCCAGTCGGCGAACAGCACGTCGAGAAAGGTCAGCATCAGCTCCTGCGGGCTCACCTCCCGGGTGGGGGGGCGCTGAAGGTGCTGCTGGTCGAGCCAGGCCCACATCCGGACGTGCTCGGGCCGGCGGTCGATGGTCTCGGTGTCCGCGATCCAGTGCCGCTGGTCGTAGCGCGTGACCGCCAGGACCAGGTCGGCCGTCTGCGCCAGGTACAGGTGCGGGTAGGAGCCGTTGCTGGTGTCGACGATCACCACGTCGGCGTGCGCGCGGGCACGCTCCACGAGCGCGCGGGCCTCCTCCCGGTCGTCCGGGAGGACGGCTCCGCGCAGGGCGGGAAGGCCGGGCACGAGGTCGTACCAGAGTGCGCTGCCGGAGCGCCGGTCGGGCGTGAGCTCAGACGCCGCGTCTTTTCCATCCGCCAGGATGACGACCCGGGTGCCGCTCCGGGCCAAGGCGCCGGCGAGGTGGAGGGCGACGGTGGTGCATCCGCCGACGCGGCCGCCGGCCGGGGTCACCGCTACGGTGCCGCGGATCTTGTCGGCCAGGGGGCCGACCGGACGGGGCAGCAGCTGGTGGGGCTTGGGGCCTTCAAGTTCACCGGCGCTCGGCGCCCTGCCTGCCCATTCCGCCGACGTCGTGGGGTTGGCGAGGCCCGGGCGGCGCAGGGCCCGGCTCCACATCTGGGCCTCGCCCGGGGCGAAGGCGCCCACGAGGGTGCTCCAGGCGTGCCGCTCCCCCAGGGCTGGCGCGGCCTGGTCCCACAGCGGTTCACGGCCGGCCGCCCGTGCCGCGGCGCGGGCCCGCTCGACATCGGCTCCGGTGGCGCGGACGGTGATGCGCGCGGCCCGGCCCACCAGATGCACGACCAGGTCCTGATAGGGGCCGGTGGCCGCGCGCAGTGCGGGAAGTCCCGCGATGCCGTCGTCGGCCCGGGTGGGCAGCAGGTGGAGCAGGAAGTTGGTGAGGTGGTCGGGGTGTGGCCACAGGACGAGGCTTTCCACGCCCGGGGACGCCGCGGCCAGGCCGAGCGGGAGGTCCGGCGTGTGCAGCGGGCCGAGGGCGGGGTGCGGCCGGGCCAGGGTGTGCAGCACCGCGGCCTCGAAGGCCTGCTGCTGCGGATCGTGGGTGTCCGGGACGAGCCCGAAGTGCATGCCGTGGCGGCGGTAGAAGGCGAGCGCCGCCTGATGGCCCTCGCCGGTGTACTGGCGGCGCAGCCGTACGGCGTGGCGTTCCGTGGACATGATGATGTTGTCCGTCCTGCGGCGCGACTACCCGGACCGGCGCGCCGACAGACGCAGGGTCAAGTCGTGCGGCTGACGTGGCGTTCGCCTCTTCCCGCCGGATCGCACCCGTGGGTCCGGGCCACTCGATGCGGACGGTGGCAGCAGTACCTGCCGCCGCCAAGGTAGCGCACTGGCGAACGCATCAGCCGGCACAGTCCTGTTCGGGCGCTGGAGCGGGCTCATCGTCGATGGCGGCGGCGCCGGGCTGCCGGGGAGGGCACCGCGAGTGGCCGCACATCGTGGACCACGACGTTGACCACGTTGTACGCCCGCTCGACGTGTCCGTCCAGGACGACCGCCATGGCATCGTTCAGGGTGCGCCGGCAGCGTTCCCACACGGGTGGGGAGAAGACCAGGTTCGTCATGCCGCTCTCGTCCTCCAGGACGCCGAAGGCCACCCCCCGGGCCGTGGGCGGCCGCTGCAGATATTTCGCCAGGCCGCCGATCCGTACCCGCTCCTGATCGGCCATGTCCCGGACCGCGGCTGCGGGGACGGCCCCGAAGCAGGCGAGGCGGGCGCGGACGTGCTGGACGGGGTGGATGTCCGCGCTGGCCCCGGTGGTGGCCAGGTCCGCGGCGGTCTGCTCGGCCGGCGTCATCACCGGCAGGTCGGGCGCGGGCGCGAGCGCCCCGAGACCGGGAAGGTAGGGCTGGACGTCGCGGGGGAAGGCACCTGCCGTCCACAGGGCGCTGCGGCGGTGCTCGCCGAAGGCGCCGAAGGCGCCGGCCGCGGCGAGCCGTTCCATCAGGCGGGCAGGCAGCCGGGTGCGGCGGGCGACGTCTTCGAGGCTGTCGAAGGGCCGCTCGGCGCGCGCGGCGACGATGGTGTGGGCCGTCTCGGGGCTCAGGCCGGTGACGCTGGTCAGTCCGCGCCGGATCGCTCGGGTGCCGGTGGAGCCCGGGTCGGGCTCCAGGGTGGAGTGCGCCTGGGAGTGCTGGATGTCGACGCCGCGTACGGTGATGCCGAGCCGCTTGGCCTCCTGGATCAGCGACTGGGAGTCGTAGAAGCCCATCGGCTGGTGGGCGAGGGTTGCCGCGAGCAGGGCTGCCGGGTAGTACAGCTTGATCCAGGCGCTCGCGTAGATGAGGTGCGCCATGCTCTGCGCGTGGGACTGCGGGAAGCCGTAGTCGCTGAAGGCCTCGATCATCGCGGTGATCTGTTCTGCGGCGGGCCTGGGGATGTTGTTGCGGGCCATGCCGTCCATCAGGCGGCCGCGGAGCTGAGCGACCTTCTCCACCGAGTGCTTGGCGGCCATGGCCTTGCGCAGCCGGTCGGCGTCGCCGGGGCTGAAGCCGGCGCAGTCGACCGCGAGCATCATGGCCTGCTCCTGCCATAGGCACACGCCGAGCGTGGTCTCCAGCGCGCGGCGGGCCAGCGGGTGGGGGTAGGTGACGGGTTCTTCGCCTCGGCGTCGGCGCAGCAGCGGGTTCTTGCTGCCGGCCTGGATCGGGCCCGGACGGATGATGCTCGCGGCGATCGCGAGGTCGTCGAAGGTCCGCGGCTGCAGCAGGGGCAGGGTCGAGACCTGGGCCCGGGACTCGGCCTGGAAGACCGCCAGGGTCTGGCCGCGGGCGATCATGCGGTAGACGTCCGGGTCGTCCGCTGGGATGGACGCCAAGTCCAGGCGGACGCCGTAGTGTTCGTCGATGAGGTCGGCGGCGGTGTGCAGGGCGGACAGGATGCCCAGGCCGAGCAGGTCGATCTTGATCATGCCGGCCGCGGCCACATCGTCCTTGTCGCCACCGAGGACCGAGCGGCCCTGGGCCGTGGCCCACTCCACGGGCATGAACTCGCCGATCGGCTCGCGGGTGAGGACCATGCCGCCGGAGTGCACGCCCAGGTGACGCGGCAGCGTGTGCAGCTGGGCCGCGAGGTCGCGGACGTCTGCGGGCACGTCAGCGTCGGGCCCGGGAGGGGCTTGGTGGAGGTGGCGGGTCATCTCCCTGATCCGGGCCGCCGGGTAGCCCAGGACCCGGGCGGCGTCGGTCACGGCGAGCTTGGGCTGGTAGCTGATGATGTTGGCGACCTGGGCACTGTGGTGCCGGCCGTAGCGGTCGAAGACGTACTGAATGACCTCTTCGCGTCGGCCGGCTTCGAAGTCGATGTCGATGTCGGGCGGGCTGCCGCGTTCCGTGGACAGGAACCGTTCGAACAGCAGGCCCCCGTGGCGTAGGACGTCGACGGAGGTGATCCGCAGGACGAAACACACGAGCGAGCTGGCGGCCGAACCGCGGCCCTGGCACCAGATGCCGCGGCCGATGGCGAACTGGCAGATGTCGTGGACGATCAGGAAGTAGCCGGCCATGCCCAGCTGGGCGATGACCGCGAGTTCGTGGTCGAGCTGCCGCCACGCTCGGGCGGCGCCCGGGGTGTCGCGCTCGCCGTAGCGGGCGGCGCAGGCCCGCTCGGCCAGGTGGCGCAGCCACGCGTCTTCGTCGTACCCGGCCGGTGTGGGGAAGCCGGGCAGGTCGGGCCGCAGCTCGTCGAGGTCGACCATCAGGGAGCGGCCCAGCTCCAGGGTCGTCTCCAGCACGCCGGGGTAGCGGGCGAGCCAGGCGGCCATCTCCGTGTGGCTGCGCAGATGCGCGGTCGGGGCCGGCATCAGGTGGCCGGCGGCGCGCTCCAGGGTCTCGCGGCGGCGCAGGGCGGTGACGGCCTGGGCGAGGCGGGCCTGGCGCGGGGCGGCGTAGTGGACGGCGCCGGTCGCGATCACGGGCAGGCCCAGGCGGTGGGCCGCCACGGCCATGACGTCGTTGGCCACCGAGTCCTCGGGAAGGTGATGGTCGACCAGCTCGGCGTGCACACCAACCCGGAACACCTCGACCAGGCGCTCCAGGCGCCGGGAGACCACGGCCACGTCCCGGCGGTCGCCGCCTGGGGCGGGGCATCCCGGCAGCACCACCCACTCGCCGGCGGCCGCCGCCGCGGTGAGCGCCGCGAGGTCGTAGCGGGGTGCGCCCTTGTGTCCGGCCAGCTGCGCGGCGCTGATCACCGCCGACAGCCGGCGGAAGCCGGCCAGGCTGCGGGCGAGGACGACCGGCGATCCCAGATCCGGGTCGTTGAGGGTGAGTTCGGCGCCGAAGGCGGTGCCGATCCCGGCCGATTTCGCGGCTTCCGCCAGGCGCCGGGCGGCATACAGGCCGTCCCGGTCAGTGAGGGCGAGCACGGAGATCCCCAGCCGGGCGGCCTCGTCGACGAGTTCGTGCGGCTGCGCGCAGCCCTGCAGGAAGCTGAAGGCCGAGTGGACGTGGAGCTCCGCCCAGGCCGGCGTTGCGGAAGGCGGTGATACGGGGGTGGGGAAGCGGAGGAGGTTACCCATAGTGGGCCTCCGCCCACCAGCGGCCCTGCTCGATCACCAGCAGCCACGCGCGGCCGTCGGCCGTTGTGACCTGCATCCGCGCGATTCGCCGGCCGCCCTCTCGGTCCCACCACCGCTCCAGCACCGGCCACGGCCCGGCCCACCCCGTGACCTGCGCCCGGCCGTATCCGCGCACCGTGACCAGGGCGGGGGCGGCCGACAGGGCCAGGCGCCCGGCGACGGCCACCGTCCGGCCGCCGGTGTCCGTGAGCTCGGCGGGCACCTGCTCGGGGAACGTGGTTGCCGGGAACGGCGCCGGAAGCCGCCCCGGCCACGGCCCGTCGGCCTCCCGGTGGGCATCGGCGACGTCGCCGAAGGGCACGAGGCGGACGCGGTCCGCCGGAGCGCGCCCGCCGCCGGTCTCCATCCGCACCACCGCCCGGTGGCCGAGGAGCGCCTGCACGCGGGCCGCGGCCCGCTCGATCTCCTCGGGGGTGTGCCGGTCGTCGAACAGCGCGCTCTGCCGGCCGGCGTCCTGGGTCAGTTGCTCCGGGCGCAGCGTCAGCGCGGCGATGCCGCGTTCCGGACCGTCGCCCATGACGCCGGTCTCGGTCCAGGCCTGCAAGACACCACGGACGCGCTCGGTGACCGCGAGCGAGGACAGCCGGCCCTCGTGACGGAAGACACGGGCAAGGCGGCGGCCGTCGGCGAGATCGACGGACGCCTCCAGCCGGGCCGCCACCGCACCGGCCGCCGCCAGGCGGTCATGGAGTCGGTCCGCGAGCGCCTTGACGGCGAAGGCGGTCGCTTCCAGCCGGGTCTCGGCCGGCTCGAATCGGTGCGTCACAGTGTGCTCGTCGCTGCTCATGCGGACGGCGAGAGGCCGTGGTTGCTCGCCGCGGGCCGTACGGTGGGCGGCAAGGCCTTCGGCGCCGAAGCGGGCCGACACCCGGTCCGCCGGCAGCCGCGCGAAGTCGCCGACCGTGCGGATGCCGAGCCGGTTCAGCAGCTCCGCCAGCCTGGCGACGCCCAGCACGCCGACCGGGAACGGCGCCAGCCATGCCGCGTCACCGCCCACCGGGACGATCTGCCCTCGGCGGGCCGCGAGCGCCGCGGTGAAGACCCCGTCGGCAATGCCCGCGCGCGCCGGGAGATCCAGCTCCGCGATCGCGTCGGCCAGGCGACCGAGGAGGTTCGGCTCGCCGCCCCAGTAGCGGGCCGGGCCCCGGGCGGGCGCGGCGAGCAGCCCGGGGCGGATCACCTCCAGGCGGGGCATCACGGTGGCCTCCAGGTGACCGACCACCCGCTCGAAGGCGCGCATCTCGACGGCAAGGTCCCGCTCGACGACGCGAAGGTGCGCCGAGCAGGCCTGTGCGCTGCGCAGTCGCATCCGGCGCCGTACCCCGTCGGCCCGCGCGGCGGCCGAGCAGGCCACCACCACATCGCGATCCACGACGGCGACCGGCTCGCCGTCGGTGCCTCCACCGGCGATGACCGGGAAGTCGGGCACCCAGGCCACGACGGTCCGGGCGGTTCTGCCTTCCACCGCAGGTCATCCCACCATGTGCAGGGCCGCGCGCCGTCGGCGCACCGTGTCCGCCGCCGAGGTGTCCAGGCCGCTCCCGTGCAGGTCCCGTACGGGAGCGACCCGGCCGTCCGGTCCGGGCAGCCACATCTCGGCGTACCGGGGGGCGGTCGCCGCCCCCCGTCCGGTGGCCGCGACCGTCACCCGCCGCCCGCGCAGCAGACCGTGGCCCTGGCCGACGCCGTCCCACGAGGCGGTCACCACCCGCAGGCGGACTTCGGCGCCGTCCCACTGGTCCGCGGCGAGGAGGACCGACCCGCTGCGCCGTAGTACGGCGCCCAGCCTTCGGGCTGCCTGGCCGTTCACCGGGCCCAGCGGTCCGGCCAGGACGACCGGGACCGCTTCGAGCGCGATGGCCAGCACCTGCGCCCACCGGTCCCCGGGGTCGTCGATCCGCATGCCGCGCGCCAGTTCCAGGCCGGCCGACTCGGCGGCCAGAACACCCATCTGCGGCAGCCCTACAGCCGCCCACCCGGCAGCTCCACGAGCCGTCTGGGCGGCGAGCGCCAGGAGCAACGGCATGTCCCCGCCGACACTGGCCACCGTGCCGGCCCGCAGGCGGCCCTGTGGCAGCACGGCAGCCAGCGGAGACCTCGTGGCTTCACCGGTGCCGCTCTCGCGTCCGTCGTTCCTCACCGGTGCACCCATACCCCGATATTCGAATACGAGTGCGATTAAAACAAGTCGGGTGTCCGAGAAGCCACTCCTTCGCGCGCTACCGAGAGTCGTAGGGGTGACACCTGATCGAAGTGACCCGCCTCAGCGCAGTGCCGCTGGGCTTCGGGTGGCGAGTGCCGCACCCGGTCCGCCATGGCCCGCGGCTGCTCTGCCCGCATACCGGCCTTGGGCGAGAATCGCCTGGTGCGCTTGTCCCCTCCTCTGGCTCCGATGCTGGCCCGCTCCGTTGCCGCGCTCCCCCCGCCCGGCGCACGGAAGGCTCTGTTCGAACAGAAGGTGGACGGCTACCGCACCATCGTGTTCACCGGGCCATCCCCGTACGTGCAGTCGCGGCGCGGCGCCGACCTGGCGCCCGCGTTCCCGGAGATCGCTCGCGCCGCGGCCGACCTCGGAATCGAGGCGGTCCTCGACGCCGAGCTGGTGGTGCACAGCGCTGGCCGACTCGACTTCGCGGCGCTTCAGCAGCGGGCCCGCCGCCGGGGGGCGGCAGCGGAACGCGCCGGCCGGGCGCAGCCGGCGCACCTGGTCGTCTTCGACCTCCTGGAGGTGGCGGGCAACGTCTTGATGCAGGAGCCCCTGCGCCGGCGCAGGGATGCGCTCGAGGACCTGTTCGCCGCCCGCCGGCTGTCGGCACCGTGGGCGTTGTGCCCGCAGACCGAGGACCGGGATGTCGCCCTTGCCTGGCTGGACCCCGCCTGGGGAACGGCCGGGATCGAGGGAATCATGATCAAGGACCCCGAGTCCCTGTACAGGCCCGACGTGCGCGGGTGGTCGAAGCTGAGGGCCCGTACGACGACGGAGGCGATCGTCGGAGCCGTCACCGGCACCGTGCGCGCCCCCACGAGTCTCCTGCTCGGCCGCCTCGACGCGTCGGGGCGCTTGCAGCTGGTCGCCCGCTCGACCCCGCTGTCACGTGCCGCAGCGGCCGAGCTCGGCGCCGTCCTGCGTCCCGCTGGACCACAGCACCCCTGGCATGATCGGCACTTCTCTGCCGGATGGGGAACCAAGGAGCCGCTGGTGTTCCAGCCCGTCGTTCCCGAACACGTCGCCGAAGTCGCAGCCGACACCGCCGTTGATCTGGGACGGTACCGGCATCCGGTCCGCTACCTCCGGCTCCGCGGCGACATGGCTCCCGGCGATGTTCATGAGTGAGCCGAGCCCGCACCGAACCGAGTAGCGCGCGGGCTCTGCGCTCGCTCTACACGCAGCGCGGGTACGTCGCGTCAGTACGTCGAGTCGGCTGAAGCCAGGCCGTCGATCACGCGCAAGGTGGTGGCGTCGATCTCTCCGGTCTCGGCCTCGTCGCGGACGCGACGCGCGAACCCTCGGGCGGCACGGCGCGGGAGGATCCGCGTGTTGAAGAACGTGGACGCGTTCAGCAGCGTCAGGATGAACTGCTCGGCATGCATGCGCAGTTCGGCGCCGTCTTCGGACCGTGCCGCCGCAGCGAGCTCGCGTGCCTTCGCCGACAGCGCCCGCCGCTGCCAGCGGATCTCCTTGACGGCCTCCCACACCAGCCACCCCACGGCCGCTGCCGGTGGCACGACCATCGGCCAGTCCGATCCTCGGACGTCGGCCCAGTGGAAGTCCCCGAGCCACATGACCACGGGTGTCACGGCCACGGCCAGCAGCACACTGCCCGCCACGGATCCGCACGTCGCAACGAAGAACCGGCGCCGTATGGAGTCCGCGGACAGCGGCAGGTGTACACCTGAGCTCTCGACCATGGCCACCATCATGCCCTCATGCCGGGACGGACACGGCTTGCCGCAGTGAGCCCGGCCGGGGCCGCGCCCCGCACTGTCGCAGACACCGTCCCGCGATGCAGCTGACCGACCGGACCGGAGCGCGTCATGGCCGCGGTGGACAAGGTGGCGAGAACGGATCGACGGGCCTCGCGCGCCCGTGGCCGGCGCTGCGGGGCACCTGCCCGCCGCAGGAGCGGGCCCGTCCGCATGGGCGACGCCTGCGCCCTTTCCGGCCACCCTGGCCGGGTTAAGGTCGAGGCCGACCGGCTACGAACGATGCCCGCCGGCCGTGCGCAAGGAGTCGCCCTCACATGTCCGCCCTCAGCGTCGCCCTGTCCGCCGTCGTCGGAGTCCTGGTCGGCGCCGCGGCGCGCCCGGTGGTCTTCGCCCGGTCGGTGCCCTCGCCCGCCTCCTTTCGCAGCCGGTGTCCGCACTGCGGGCACGCCCTCCTCGACCGGCCCCGGCCGTTGCCGGTGTCGGGGCGCTGCCCGCAGTGCGACGGACGCCTGGGGCCGGCCGCGCTCTCGGCGGAGGTGACCATGGGCGCGGCGTTCGCTGCGGTCGCGGCGGGCGGCGCGGCCGGCTGGCTCGCCGCCGCGCAGTACTGGCTCGCCGCGTGCGGCGTCGCGCTGGCGATGATCGACCTTGCGGTCCAGCGTCTTCCTGATGTCCTCACCGTGCCCGCCTGCGCAGGAACGCTCGTGCTGCTCACCGCGGCCACCGTGGCGGGCGAACCCGGCAGCCTCGGCCGCGCGGCAGCGGCCGCTGCCGTCGTCACGGCCTCCTTCCTCCTCCTGTCACTCGTTGCCGGGATGGGGCTGGGAGACGTGAAGCTCGCCCCGGCCATCGGCGCGCTCCTCGGCTGGACCAGCTGGAAGAGCGTGTTGTGGGGCACCGTCGCCGGCTTCCTCCTGGGCCTGCTCGGCGCGGTGCTGCTGCTCGCCTCCGGGCGCGGCCGCCGTACCCAGCTCGCCTTCGGCCCGTTCATGGTCATCGGGGCGCTCGCCGTGACCGTCACGGTCAGCTGACACTCCATACCGGAAACCGCTTTTCCTGTAATTCCTTTTCCTGAGATCCCTCTTCCGGAAATTCGAAGTTCTGATCGCGAAATGCCGGAAGGTCATCTCGCGGAAGAAGCTGGGCCTGGCGCAGCCTCCTTTCCGGGATTGAAGATCGAGTTCTGAACGACGGCAGTGAATGCCGTGCGTTCCTTTCTCGCCTGGCGACCGTTCCGCGACTACACGGACGACGGTGAAAAGGCCCGGCGAGCGAAGAGGGCCGACGACGACATCAGGAAGAGCGCATATGAACACCCTCACTCGCCGCGTCGCAACTGTGGCCACCGCTGGCGCGCTGGTACTCGGCGGCGCTGTCGCCACGGCCTCGACCGCGAGCGCCGCCACCTCCAAGACCTGCACGCACTCGGCGAAGCTCAACACCTACGTCGACGCGACGGTGAAGTTCCGCACCGGCCCGGGCGGCACCGCCAAGGGCCAGCTGTCGAAGAACACGCGGATCTACTACGCCTGCTACAAGGGCAACTGGGGCTACGTCAAGGCGCTGTCCGGCGTCCACAAGGGCGAGAACGGCTGGGTCTCCCGCGACTACATCAGCATCCCCATGCAGCTCGACTGACATCCGCCCCGCCAGCAGGCCGAAGGCTCTGGGCGCCATCGACGCGCCGGACACCTTCCCTCGCCCGTCCCGTCCGTCACCCCGTACGGCGCGGGACGACGCCACGGCGGCCCGGCCACTTTGACACCGGGCCGCCGTGCGCGGCGCCCCCTTGCTTCTGCCCGTCGCCAGCGGGCCGCCGACACGAAGCCCGACCCGCGGGAGATCTCCTGCGGAGAATCCTGACGAAGGACGAGCCGTGAACACGACTTCCCGCATGATCACCGGAACCGTGGCCGCCACCGCGGTCCTCGGCGGCGCCATGGTGGCCACCGCTGGCCCGGCCGCCGCCGCCGCGAGCTACCACTGCACCACCAGCAAGCACTCCGTCGACAACCCGGCGTACAACGGCGTCTACGCCGACAACTTCGACTTCACGGTGCAGCTCTGCGCCAAGCGGTCCAGCGGCACCATCTACACCTACGCCAAGATCAGCTGGGACGGGCCGGCCTGGTTCGTCGACGGCCCCAGCGAATTCGATGCCGCCCGCTTCCATCTGCAGACCAAGAAGAGCGTGTCCGGTCCCGACAAGGTCGTGAAGTGGGCCAACTACACCGGCATCAAGTCCCGTCTTGAGCACGGCGACTACAAGGGCAACGGCAGCTACACGACCGGCGTCCTCAAGTACTCGGCCGGCTCGGGCCGCTACCTCGCCGACGGATTCCTCCAGCTGGACTGGGACAAGGACGGCAAGGGCTACAGGACCACGACCTTCTCGGCCTCGCCGACCGTCTGAGACCTCCCCGTCCGTCGCGACTTGGCCTGGGCCGTGCACCGGCCCGGGCCAAGCAGCCGTCCCACCCCGCCCGGGCCCACCGACGAAGGACCGCGCCATGCCCGTCCCCCTGACCCGCTCTTCCCGGCTCGAGGACGTCTTCGCCACGGCACGCTCCCAGTCCCGCGCCGCTCTGGCCGCCTATCTCCCGGCCGGCTACCCCACACGCGACCAGAGCCTGGACGCCTTCCACCTCCTGGCCACCGCCGCGGACGTGATCGAGGTGGGACTGCCTTTCTCGGACCCCCTGATGGACGGCCCCGCCATCCAGCGCGCGAACGCCCAGGCCCTGCGCGCCGGCTTCCGGATCGAAGACGTCTTCACCACGGTCCGGGAACTGGCCACCTCATCCACCGCCGCGCTCCTGGTCATGACCTACTGGCAGCCCGTCTACCGCTACGGCGCAGCACGGTTCGCCCGCCGCCTGGCCTCCGCCGGCGGAGCAGGCGTCATCATCCCCGACCTCCCCGTCGAGGAGGCCACCGACTGGCTGCACGCCGCCCGGGACCACGGCCTGGACAGCGTGTTCGTCGCCGCCCCCAACAGCACCGACCAGCGTCTGGCCCGTGTCTGCGGCGCAGCCAGCGGCATGATCTACGCCCCCGCAACGGCTGGAGTTACGGGGACCCAGGGCCCTCTCCACCCGGGGCTCCACGCCTTCGTCGAACGCCTGCGCGCCCTGACCCCTCTGCCCATCGGCGTCGGCATCGGCGTCTCCACCCCGGCACAAGCGGCGGCCGTCGCCTCCTTCGCCGACGCTGTCATCGTCGGCTCCGCGTTCATCCGCGCCCTCGACGCGCACCCCGGATCCGCCGGCACCACCGAGGTCGGCCTGCTCGCCCAGCGCCTGGCCCACGGACTCCGCCTCACCCTGCCCTCCGCCGCCTGACGGAGCACGCCACCAGCACGGCTACAGGCCCCGCCTTCGCGCCGCAGGACGGAGGCGCGCTCGTGCCCTCGGCTAACCGGCAACCGACCGCGTGCCTGCGGTGATCACTTTCAGCGCATTCCGTCACCTACCGGGTCGGCGACATCACAAATTCGGTACGCAGCACGGGGAAAGCTACGACTACGACGGTGTAGACCTCTAAGGTCCTGCCCGGCACTACCGACTCTTCCCACCTGCGGACGAGCACCTACAGGAGCAGACACCGCATGCTCGCGATGCGACCAGCCACACCCGAGGACAAGTACGCCCTCGAGGTGATGATCCAGGCGCGCTCGGACTGGATGGCGAAGAAGAAGCTGCCGAACTGGCACAGCTGGGGCAGGCATGTGCAAGCGCTGGCCGCCAACTGCTCAGGCCGCTTCGGTGACATGTGGGTCCTCACCGAGAACAGTGACCGCATCCTCGGCTGCACCACGATCCTCACCACGGCCGCTCCCTGGGTCTGGACGGGGCGCGAAGCCATGGACTCCGCTTTCTACCTCAACGCCACCGTGACCGACCCGGCACAGCGCCACCGTAAACTCGGCACCCTCATCGCCCACTGGGCCGTCGACCACGCCGCACGCAAGAACATCAGCTACGTCCGCCGGGACTGCACCTCTCCCGCCCTGGCCTCGTACTACGAGCGGCAGCAGTTCACGCTCGTCCGCACAGTCTCGGCACCCGGCGGCTGCTCCTCGTACGCCTTAGAACGAAGAGCGCAGAGAATCGCGGAACTGACGAAGTGGCTCGGTTACGGAAGAATCGACCAGGTATCGACCGACATGGAGATCACGCAGCCGTTCGTGAACCTCGCCCGCCGGGAATTCGCCTATGTGTGAAGCCGCCAGCTGAACCGCCTCAACCTTGCGATCCTCCGTGCGGGCCCAGCCAGATGAAATGCTGAACCCTCACCAGCTGGCGGAGGGAATCCAAGACCATGACCCACGAGTCCCGTACGACGCCGCGCGAAATCGAGCCAACCCGATCAGCAGGGCCGCAGACCACCGCGGTCCTGGAAGACGGAGCCCAGCACGTCTACAACAAGGCGCGCGCGTTGCAGCAGGACGAGCTCCTCCGGATGCTGCTGCAGCCACGGCGCCCCTGTGCCGCTGTCGCCCGATAGCCCATAGCGCAGCGCTCGCCCTAGACCGGCTGTGGCAGCGGAAAGCCCGGCACGTACGTCGCCGACCCCCCGCTGCCGTCATTCGGCTCGAGGATGAGTTCGCCGTGCTCGCTCGGCACCAACCCCTGCCTCCCTACGGTCCATACCTGCACCGGGCCGTCGTCACCGGGCACCAGCGTCAGAACGCCGCTCGACGCGGCGATGAGCGAGGCACCCAGCAGCGCGACGAATCGCTCCCGGTCCCGATCCGGTACACGGGCTTCCCCGCCGATGACACCGACCGGCATCGCGTAACTACCGAGCTCCATGTCACCGGCCTTGGCGACCAAGGCGATCCGGCCGCCGGCACCGCCGTGCGACTCGACACCCCGCACCGCCTCCTCGGTCAGCGCCGTCAGGACACCCGCCGAGTAGCTTCTCGCCCAGGCCTCCGCACCGGGATGCTGCGCGTTCACCGCGTCGAACACGCTTCGGCAGCGAACGGCCGTGGCCCATGCCTGCTGTTCCCGCTTCATCTGCAGGAGCATCTCCTCAGCCGTCTCTCCCGCGAAGGACCACAGCTCGTTCCCCGGGACTCTCCGGCTCGCGTAGGCGCGGAAAACCTTCTCCGAACGGGGATCCAGTCCGGCTTCCTCACACCCCTTGACGTAGGCGAAGTCGACAAGCGGGGCCAGCAAGACCGGCTCCCCCGCCGACAGGCCTTGGGCCGCACGTGCGTGAACGTCCCGCCAGTACACGGAAAACGAACCCTGGACGCGGGGAACGAAGCGAAGGTCCCGCTCGTCGACGGCGACCAGCATGCTGGCACGCGCGTCCTCCATGCCTCGGTCGCCCATCAGACATACCCCCCGCTATTTTCCATAGGGCTTCTCCGCAGGTCATCACTGTGCTCTGCCCGGACTGCTCCTGGACAGGCTCTTGAAGGGGTGAAGTGATCCATCCTGACGCACTGCGGGGTACGACGGCGAACCAGCAATGCCGGCCGGGCGCCTACGGTTTCTGCGCGACGCCGACGTAGAGAGGCACCTGTTCGTCGGCGAACTCCTGATCAGGCTCCGGATGCCAGTTGGTGACGACCTGAACGCCCGGATCAATCAGGTCAAGTCCCGTGAAGAACCGCGCGAATTCGTCCCGCGACCGCACCTGCGCGGGTATGCCGCTCTTCCGGTAGATCTCGACGGCCTTGTCCCACCCAGCAGGGTCAAAGTCTCCCGTCACGTGCGAGAGCATGAGGAAGCTACCTGAGGGGAGCGGGGCCAAGAGCTCGTTGACAAGATCGTAGGGCCCGTACTCGTCGGAGACGAAGTGCAGGAGGGCCACGAGCGAGAGGGCGACGGGCTCCTCGAAGTTGAGGATCTCCTGGGCGCCTTCGATGATCTTCTCGGGCTCGCGGACGTCCGCCTCGATGTACTTCGTCGCCCCCTCGGGCGTACTCCGTAGGAGCGCCTCCGCATGGCGCAGAACGACGGGGTCGTTGTCGACGTAGACCACGCGTGATTGCGGGTTGACCGCTTGGACGACCTGGTGAAGGTTGGGTTCGGTCGGGATGCCGGTTCCGATGTCGAGGAACTGATGCACACCGCGGTCAGCCAGGAGCCGGGCAGCCCGATTCATGAAGCCCCTGTTGGTGCGGGCAGCGATCCTGATGGCCGGCAGGAACGATATAACCCTCTGGGCAGCCTCCTCGTCGACCGGGTAACTGTCCTTGCCGCCGAGGTAGTAGTCGTACATGCGGGCCGGGTGGGGTCGGCTGGTATCGATGGGCTTTAACGTCATCGCTATTCTGTTTGCCCTTCGTGTCGGATTTTTGACGCGATATTGCGAGCTACGTGGGGCTTAGGAGAGGAGGAAATCCGCGTCCCCGGCCTTTGCCCCGATGATGAAGGCCGCGATTTCTCCCCGCGTGTAGATCAGCGCGGGGCCGTCAGGGTCGGTCGACTGGCGCAGCGCCACGCGGCCATCGTCGAGGGGCTTCGCCTCCACGCAGTTTCCGGCGTTGCTACCGCTCCAAGGCTTCACCCACTCTGCCGCTCCAAGCTCTGTGGCGGCGCGGAGGACGTGACTCATAGGTAGAGCTCCTTGCGAATATCACCAAGGAATTTCTTGGTTTCTTGCTTTGAGAATGCGTACACACTCATCTCGCCCAGCGCTTCACGGAACAGGGCGACTTCTTCCTTGTCCTCGCTGTATCCGGCGCGGCTCAGGCTGTCGGTGCAGACGATGTCGGGAAGTTCGGGGATTTCGAATCGGAAGATGGTGAAAGGCCCGAAGGCGCCTGGGTGGAGCCCTGCTGCGAAGGGGCACACCTGCAGTGTGACGTTCGGGAGGTCGGTCACATCCAAGAGGTGCTCGATCTGCTCGCGCATGACGGCCGCATCGCCGACGGGGCGCCGTAGGCTCGTCTCGTCCGTTACAACCCACAGCTGGGGTGGGGCCGGCTTCTCGCGCGTGAGGATCTCCTGGCGCTTGATGCGCAGGTCGACGCTTCGTTCAAGAACGTCAGGCGCCATGCGAGGGAGTCCTCGCTCCATGACGGCGCGGGCGTATCCGGGTGTCTGCAGCAGACCAGGGAGGACTCCAGGCTCGTAGCCGCGGAGGCTGGTCGCAGCCCCCTCCAGCGATACGTGCACCCCGAACCAGCCCGGGAGTACGTCTCGGAAACTCTGCCACCAGCCGGGCGTACTCGCCTGGTCGAGGAGGGCGAGGAATTCCTGGATCTCGGCCTGGGGGACGCCGTAGATCTCGAGAAGCGTCTTGACGGTGGCGTACTTCAGAGAAGTCTCGGCCTTCTCCATCCTGGTGACCGTCGTCGGCGCGATCCGCAGGGGCTTGGCGGCCTGAGCAGCGGTGAAGCCGGCCGCCTCGCGCACGGCGGCCAGGCGCCGGCCCAGGACGATGGCCAGCACGGTCGGGGCGGACTTCGGTTCACTCACGCCGGTTCCTCTCCCCTTCGGCCGGCAGCTGTCGTTCGCTGAAGTGTGCCACGGCACCCACGAGGCGAACAGACTGCAGCCCGAACTATGCAGGTTGCAGAGTGAGGCTTGCCAACGCCACAGAGTAGCGAGCATAGTTGCGTGGTGACCCAGCTCACGTAGCACGGATGCACGCTCCCCCGCCTTCGCCCCAGGAAGGTCCGAGATGTCCGCCCGCCCCACGTTGTTCCGCGTTCTCCTTGAAGAACGCCGATGGGACCGATGGGTGGTCTTCTGCACCCACTTCGAGCGGACCGCACGGGAGCTGGCCAACGAGACCGACTCGCCGCGCCTGGCGGCCGTCTCGGTCTCACGTTCCACCTTTGACCGGTGGGCGAAGGGCTACTGGTTCGGGCAGCCCTGGCCAGATGCGGCTTTGATTCTGGAGCGCCTGTTCGGAGTCCCCTGCTCCGACTTGTTCAGTCCCGCGCCATCCGTCATGCAGGTGCGTTCCTTGCCGCACAGCCGGGGAGATATACGCGCCGCCGCCACGATCACCGAGCGCTGGCCCACCAGCAGGGTGTTCCTGTCCAGTTCAGATGAAGTCGCCGACTCGTGGGAACTTGCTGGTCGGCAGGTGCTCGACGGCACAACCGCTGCGATCGGCATCCGGGCTGCCACAGTCCGGGGCAGCTCCGCCTATATCGAAGCCTCCGACCCAGCGCTGCATCAGTTCTTACGACCGGCCCGCCGCGGGATGCTCGTAGGCGTCGCTGAGCAGGGCGACGACACCCAGCTCTACGTGATCGACGCGGCGAACGCCCGCCGCGCGCTGACGGTGTCTTCCGACGGCGAGGTGCTTGCCCTGCCGGCCGCGCACCTGCTGGACGATCTGACGTACGGACTGCTGTGGTCCCTGGTTCAGCTCGATGACGGGCTCCTGGCGGACGACCTCGCCCTCGCCGAGGAACAGGAGGCGCTGGACACCTACCTCTCGCTGCCGCGTTCCGCGCCGAGCCGGGTGGCGCTGCCCGATCTCACGACGGCCGGAGCGCAGTGGCTAGGATCTGCGTTCTGCGCCCGGCACATCGTGCGGCGACTCGATGGGGTGACGGCATCCCCTGTCTTCTGGACTCGGGAACAGACCGGTGAGCAGGCCGCCCCGTGGCTGTGGTTCCGTCACAAAGCCGACTACCTCAAGACTCTGGCGGCCGAGTACACCGACGCTGCGACGCCCATGGTCCGGGTCTTCTGCGTTCCGGAGGGCGAGGTGACTAGCAGCAGCCGGTACGAACGCATCCTGCTGCTTCTGGCCATCGCGCTGATGGAACTGCACGGAATCAAGGTCGACGTTCTCGCTGACCCGGAGTACTCCGAGGTCGACGGCTTCGCATTGGTCCCCAGTCAGCGCGCGGCCGTCGCCAACTGGGTCCGAACCGAGGCGATCTGGGCCGCCGATACCGTCACCCATCGCCCCGCGCTGCGGGCGTATCACGAGGCCTTCAGGGAGGCGCGCGCGCACAGCGTGGCGGCGGGCCCTGACCCGGAAGCCCGGTTGCGGACACTGGCCGGCTTTCTGGATATCCCGTGGCCATGGCTGATTCGCCGGTGCCGCGAGTTGAGCGAGTGCGGCACAGCGAGCATCGTGCGTCCACGCAGTCGGCACCTCAGCGTGAGCGCGCTCGACGACGTCTTCCAGTTCCTCGGCGCCCTTGCCCCGGACCGGTGAGGGCCCGACGCTGACCCGTACTGCGTGATCCACTTCTCCGAAAGGCAGCCGCCGTGATCTCCACCCCGCGGTCCCAGTGCCCCACCGTCCTGGTGCTTTCACTCGGCGGCACGATCGCCATGTCGGCGCCGAGCGGCGGAAGCGGGGCGACCCCCCGTCTGGCGGCTGCCGATCTCGTTGCCTCCGTGCCGGAGCTGGCAGATGCTGCGACGCTGGAGCTGCAGGACTTCCGGCAGATCCCCGGCGCCTGGCTGGAGATCGACGACATCGTCGCCATGGCCGAACTGCTGAATCAGCGGGCGCGATCCGGCACGGCCGGCTTCGTCATCACCCAGGGCACCGACACCCTGGAGGAGACCGCCTTCCTCCTCGACCTCCTGTACACCGGGGAAGCCCCGGTCGTGATCACAGGCGCCATGCGCACCGCGGAGATGGCCGGCGCCGATGGCCCGGCCAATCTCGTAGCTGCTGTGCACACCGCGGCCAGCCCTTCCGCGCGCGGCCTCGGCGTACTCGTCGCCTTCGCCGACGAACTGCACGCCGCCCGCCACGTGCAGAAGGTCCACAGCACCAGCACGTCGGCCTTCGCTTCGCCCGGCGCCGGTCCCGTCGGGTACGTGATGGAAGGCCGGCCCCGCTTTCACTTCGCCGTGCCGCGGCAGACGCCGGTGGCACTGCCGCAGGACCGTCCGGCGTCCGTGGAGGTAATCGAGGCGACCCTGGGCGCCTCCGTGGCCCTTCTGGAGGCCGCCGCCGGCCTCGCGGACGGCCTGGTCATCGCAGCCTTCGGAGCCGGGCACACCCCCAAGACATGGGCTGAACCGCTGGGCGCCCTGGCAACCCGCATACCGGTCATCCTTGCTTCCCGCACCGGCGCGGGCAGCGTCCTGGCCAACACCTACGATTTCGGCCCCGGCTCCGAGACAGACCTGCTCAAGCGAGGCCTCATCAACGGCGGCGGCCTGGAGCCGCGCAAAGCCCGGCTCCTCCTGCTGGCCCTTCTGCGTTCCGGAGCAGAGCTACCGGAGATCAGGGACGCCTTCGAACTCCGCCGACGCTGATTACCCCCACAAGATCCAATTCTGAGATCGAGGAGCCACATGCGCGCCACTGAAGTCACCACCGGGCGGCGGTTCGTCGTCGCTCTCGATGATGGCGAAGACTTCTTCCCTGCGCTGGACGCCTTCTGCCACGACACCGGGATCCGGGCTGGCCACATCCCGACGTTCATCGGCGGCTTCAGCAGTGTCCGGCTGGTGGGCTCGTGCGACCCACTCGAGCACCCGGAGCGCCCGCTGTGGGACGAGATCAAGGTCGAGACCCTCGAAGTGCTCGGAGCCGGCACGCTCGCGTGGGACACCGTGAACAGCAAGGTCGCACCTCACATCCACGTGACCGCCGGCCTGAAAGGGGCCTCTGCCGATGGTCGAACGAGTCACCTCCTGGGCGGCACCGTGCAGTTCATCAGCGAGCTCGTCATCGAGGAGTGGACCGCCCCTACGGTGACCCGGCCGCAGAGCCCGGATCTGTATGACGTTCCCCTTCTCACCTTCGGCGACTCGAACTGAGCCAGGGAGAAGGCGATGCGGCGCGCGACCCGGTTCCGGCAGTTGGTCGAGGAGAACCACTGGACGGTGTTCGCCTCGTTCAGCATCCACTTCCAGCGTGCCGCCCGCGACGTCGCCCGTATCGACGGCGACCCGCGGTTGGCGGCGGTCACGGTCTCGTCTCGTAGTTTCGACCGGTGGATGGCCGGGGACCTCAAGAGGATGCCCTGGCCTCCCACCTGCCGTGTGCTGGAGCATCTGCTCGGGGAGCCGGCCGTGGCGCTGTTCGGACCACCAACCGGTGAGCCTCCCAGCACCACCGATGCCGCGACAGCCGAGGCCGGGCCAGGAACACCCACCCCTGACTTCGCGCCCCTGCTCACGCTGCCCGGAGCTGCACCGCCCGAGAGCGCCGGCCCGTTCCCCTACCTGGGGGCGCTGGAGTCGTTCAGGCACGCGGACCGTCAACTCGGCGCTGGACATGTCTATTCGTCGCTCCAGCAGTATCTTCAGACCTCCATCGCGGTTGATCTGTTCGGTCCCAAGGGGCCCAAGGGGCGGTCCCCCGAAGCAGACGTGTTTCTGGCCGCAGCAGTCCTCACGGAAATGGCGGGCTGGATGGCCCATGACCTGGGACGCGATACAGAGGCCTCCGAACACTTCAGGGTCGCCTTCGGTCTCGCGCACGCGACTCCTGAAACATCTGTGGGAGCGAACGTCCTGGCGAGCACGAGCCACTTGGCCCTGCAACTCGGCGATGCCGGGCAGGCACTGGCCCTAGCCCGCCGCGGACATGAACGCATGGCGACCACCGAACCCATCCCGGTGCTCACCGCCCGCCTTCACGCCATGGAGGGTCGCGCTCACGCCAGGCTCGGATACGATGTGGCCGCCCAACGCGCTCTGGAAACAGCCCGCGCAATTCTGGAAGACGCCTCCGCTGTGCCGCCGCCGCATTGGATTGCCCCCTTCGATCAGGCTGCACTCGCCAGCGAGTCGGTGCTCGCCCTCCGCGACTTGGGCATGCTCAGTGTGGCGACCGTCGAAGCCGAGCGCGCCGTGGCGTTGCGTGGAGAGAACCGTGCCCGCAGTCGGGCTTTCAGCCAGTCCGCGCTCGCCGAGCTTCTCGTCCAACGTGGGGACCTCGAAGCGGCTTGTGCCACCGGGGTGCAGCTTGTGGCCGCCTGTGAGCCGCTCGGCTCGTCACGGGTCACCGAACACCTGCACGCCCTTAGTCGAACTCTCACTCCCTTCCGAGACGTCCCGCAGGTGCGGGACGTGCTGGAGCAGTTGGTACAGGTCAACCGTCGCCGTTCGGCCCTGCTGGCCAGCTTCGACGCTCGTCCCGGAATGGGCAGGCATCCATGACGAAACCCCCTCCTCCCGGAACGCCGGCGTGGGATGCCTACCTGGCCGAGGGCAACGCCAAGCAGGCTCGCAAGCGGGTGACTGCCGACGCGCTGCTGCGCGACCCCGACGGTCGGCTTCTCCTGGTCAAACCCACTTACAAGCCGGGGTGGGATCTTCCTGGCGGGATGGCGGAGTCCAACGAGGCCCCCACCGATGCCGTGCGGCGGGAACTCCGCGAGGAGCTCGGGCTCGACGTCACGCTGTACGCACTCCTGTGCATCGACTGGGTGCCTCCCCACGGGCCGTGGGACGACCTCATGGCGTTCGTCTTCGATGCCGGGCAACTGTCCTGGGACGCGTGCGCCGCGCTGCGACCGCACGACGAGGAGCTTGCGGAGTGCGCCTTCTTCCCCGAAGACCAGGCGCTTTCCCTGCTTCGGGACCGTCAGCGGCGCCGAGCGGAGCAGGCCCTGGCTGCCTTGGGGGAGAGCATCCCCCGATACCTCCAGAACGGGCAGCCGCTCTGGGCCCCCGGCCGTACTCCGGCACAAGAGCAGCAGCCGACCGTCCGCACCGAACCCGAGGGGGGAGCCCGGTGACCAGCACGACCACCACGCGGTTCGCGCTCCTGGTCCAGGAGAACCAGTGGGATTCGTACGAGAAGTTCTGTATCCACTTCGCCAAAGCCGCTGCGCGCGCCGCCGAGAAGGAGAACGATCCCCGGCTCGCCCGCGTCGAAGTGTCCCGCAGCAGTTTCGACCGGTATATGGGCCGCCGCGGCTCGATCAAGAGCACACCCCGGCGGGACGCCTACCTCGTACTCCGCCACATGTTCAACATGGCCCCCGAGCGGCTCTTCGAGCCCGTGGAACCCGGGGCGCTGGCCTCGCGGCGGGCCAGCGCTGATCTAGCCAGTGCATCGGCGGCAAGCCTCGGCTTCGACGACCCGCTGGCCGTCGTCGCCCAGACCCACAAGCTGACCAGTTCCAACGCGGACGACCCGGTCCTGGTCATGGTGAGACGGTCCATCTCGGGCATCATCGACCGCTACGAAGCGCAGGGGCCACAGCAGCTGGCGGGCGAAGCCCGAGTCGTGCGCGAAATGCTGCACGGCGTCCTGGCCGGCCAGCAGCCCCCGCGGGTCCGTACGGAACTCTTCCGCCTCGCTTCCCAAGCCGCCGGGCTTCTGGGGTACATGGCCGTCAACGCTGGTGCGACCTATGACCTGGTGAACGCGTACTGCTCGGAGGCGGAGTCCCTGGCACGCGAGGTCGGCGACGTCTCCATGGAGATGTGGGCGAGCGGGACCCGCTCTCTGGGGCTGTACTACCAGAAGCGGTACGCGGAAGCCGACGACGCAGCCCTGGCCGGAATCGCTCTCGCCCCGGACGACCCGCAGGCGATCCGGCTGCTCGTCAACGGGCGCTCCCGCGCGCTCGCCCGACTCGACGATCGGCGTGGCGCCGAGCAGGCGATCGGCCAGGCCCTGGAGCTCTCCGACCGCCAAGCCGCCCTGCCCGGCGGCCTCACTTCATGCATCAGCTTCGAGCCGTACTCCATGGCCCGCACCTTGGCCAACGCCATCACCACACGCCTCTCGCTCGGCGACACAGCCGAGGTCCTGACGCACGCGGAGCAGATCGACGAGCTGATCGCACACTCCGAGTCCGACTGGAGCCGGGCCCTGGTAGGGCTCGATACGGCAACGGCCCTGCTGCAGCAGCCGTCTCCCGAGGTCGAGCAGGCCATGGCGTTGGGCCGGCGAGCCCTCAGGTCCGGCACCACCGCGCCCATCAGGTCTGTGTGGGAACGCGCGAACGAGCTCTACCAGTGCGCTGAGCGGTGGCATGACGAACCCGATGTGGGGGACTATGCCGAGGAGCTGCGGACGTGGCGGTCACAGCCGCAGGCCGGAATGATCGTGGTCGGCTCGCGCGCTCAGATCGCGCCCTGACATATCTAGGAGATCCGTGGCGCCCGAGCTGGCCGTCGACACCAGTGCCTTCCCCTGCGCACCCCCCGCCGACCTCGAAGACTCCCGCGTGATTGTCGAGCACGACTGGCGGGCCTTCCAAGCTGTCGACCGTATGAAGAACCACTGGGATCGCCCGGGATGGTCGGAACGGCAGCAGGCCTACTACTGGATGCTCACCTTCGCCGACGCCACCGCCCTGGTGCGACGCACGGAGCACTGCCAGGGCGCGCTCGAGCATCTCAGCATGGACCTGGTGCCCGCCGACGGCCTGCACGTCACCCTGCTCCGGATCGGTGCCACGGAAGGAGTGTCAGATCTCCAGCTCGAGCACCTGATCTCCATGGCGGAGCACTTGTCCGTAGGTGAGTTCCGCATTCTGGCTCATCCCCTTGCCGGCAGCCGCGGTGCCGTCCGGTTCAGCCTCACCCCGTGGAGACCGCTCGTCGGCCTCCACGCTGCGCTCAGCGCGCTCGGTGCTCAAGCCGGCGTGCCCGGCGGCAAGCCGACCAGCACCTTCCGGCCGCATCTGGGCGTGGCCTACAACAACGCCGAGCGCCCGGCGGCGCCGGTCGTCGGCGTGGTGTCGCAACTGCGCTCGCTCCCCCCGGTAGCTCTCGATGTCTCGTCAGTGGACCTGGTGAAGCTCCGCCGCCAGGGAAGGACCTACCGGTGGGAGACCATCCGCACGCTTCCGCTGCGCCCAACGGGATTGGCCTCTGCTGGCGAGGGAGCCGCACCAGGTGCGCTTTGAACCTTCGCGTTGGCTTATGTGACCGGAACCAGAGTGGTGCCGCTCACGGTGAGCAGCCGCATGCCCGCGGCTCGGGCTGCGGCGATGCCGTCGGGGGCGTCGTCCACCGCCAGGCAGCGCGAGGGCGCCACGCTCAGCCGTCGCGCCGCTTCCAGGTAGACGTCGGGAGCGGGTTTGCCGCGCCCCACGGACTCGGCGGTGACCACGATCGGAAGGAGCCCGTTCAGTCCCAGGCGCTCGATTCCGGTGTGCACCAGGACCGCGGCTGCACTGGACGCGACGGCCCGGGGGATCCGGCGTGCGCGGGCCTGCTCGAGCAGTTCCAGGGTCGCCGTGATCACCTCAGGCGGAGGCCCGCTCAGCAGGCGCTGCCGGCTGGCGCGCACCACATCCTCAACCGGGAGCTCGCGCTCGCCGGCGAGGACCCGCAGGAGGTCGCGTACTGGCAGCCCGGCATGCACCGTGTACCAGTCCTCCTCGACCTTGAGTCCGTACGGCACGAGCGCCTGACGCAGCGCGTCGAGACGCCGCCGACCGTTGTCGACGACCGTGCCGTCCCAGTCCACGATGAGGCCGGCGGTGTCGCCCAGAAGATCAGTCATGGAGGCCTCGGCTGTGGAGGACCCGGCCGTTCGGGTCGACGGTCACAAGAGTCTCCGGCACGTCTCCGCCGTCCACCGGCCACAGCAGGCGTCCGAGGGACTTCAAACGAATCACCTGGAAGCCCGGCAGCTCCGGAGTGGCGACGTCCTCGTCCACGATCAGCACCCCCACCGTCCCGTGCTCGGCCGACGCTGTGAGGGTGGGGCGCACAGGGTGATGCTCTGCCGGTGAGTACAGCAGGAGGGTAGCGGCACGCCCGTCGTGCGCGGCGGTGACCGGCAGGCGCTGGACCACGACGGCCGCTCCGTCCAGGCGGGCGCGCTCGGTCCGTTGCTCCGGAATGCCCGCGACGGGCCGCACGGTGCCTTCAGTGCCGTTGACCTCGATCAGGCGCGCCGACGGGATCGCGGTCGCGGCCTTGACGTTGGTGACGCAGGGAATGCCGAGCTCGCGGGCGATGATCGCGGTATGGGAGAGCGGTCCCCCCGTGGTGGAGACGACTGCGGCGGGCTGCTCCATCAGGGCGCCGGCCGCCTCGGGACCGAGCGCGCCGCAGATCAGCACGGCACCGGTCAGGGCTGTGCCCTCGCCGATGCGAACAGCCGGGCCCGCTGCGGTGCCCGCGACGGCAGGGATGCCGGTCCAGCCGCCCTCACAGTGCCGACCGGTTGCGCTGGCTTCGTGGAGGGGGCGGGTGAGCGGGCGCGCTTGTACCAGGTGCAGGGTACCGTCAGCGGTGAAGGCCCACTCCAGGTCGATACGTTCGAGGCTCAGCGCGGCTGCCGCGACAACGGCGCTGTCCAGGAGAGCCAGGCGGTGTTCCTCGCTCAGCACGGGATCAGCCGCCCACGGCGTCGGCGTGTGGAGGTGCAGGACGCCTTTCTGTGACGTCTTGATCTTCGCGAGTGTCTCGTCCTGGTTGACGCCGGTGATCCTCGTCCACTCCCCCGGTGGCAGCCGCAGCTCCTCGGGGGTACCCGGCATGAGGATGATCCGCTGCTCGGCGTGCTGGACAGGGTGGGCGGTGTGACGCAGGCCGGAGTGGACCTCGCCGGTCTGGGTGCCGCTGACGAGTGGTTCGGCCAGGCCGCGTACGGCCTCGATCCGCCAGCGGACGCACCGGCCGGCGAGCACCTCGGCTGCCAGTACGCCTGCGGCAGTGGGGCGCAGCGTGGGCTGGATGACCACGGCCATCCCGGGAGCCGCGGTGATGCCGTGGGCCCGCGCGTAGGCCTGCGCCGTTGGCTGCAGCGCGGAGGAGCGGACCTCGGTTATCGCGGCGTGCAGCGGGCCGCGGTGGGCGGGGGTGAAGCATGAGGCGTACATCCCGGCGAACGAGGCGGCGGCGCCGTCCTCGGCGACGGCGGAGGACCGGGCGATCAGGCCGTACGGGGCACGTTGCTCGGCCCAGGCCAGGATGCGGTCGACGAGGATCGGCACCGCGCTATCCGGTGTACCGACCGGGACCACCAGGCCCTCGGGAACCGGCAGGCCTTGGCGGAGCAGCCGGGCCAGGGCGGCGGCCTTGCCGCCGACGCGCGCCGCATCGTGGGCCTGGTCGAGGGCGAGCAGGGGGGTGGGGGTCATCGGCCTTCTCCCAGGGCGAGCAGGTCGGGTGTGGTGACGCGGGTAGCATCGTGCTCGCTGGCGGTGCACCAGCGGCGCACCAGCGACAGGTAGCGGTGACGCAACTCCTTGCGCCGTTCCTCACTGTCGGCGGCCCAGGCGAGTGCGGCGCTTAGAGCGCGCACCGCGGCGAGCAGGCCGGGCCGGCCGCCGGCGGCCAGCAGCGCCGCGGTCTCCCATGCCTCGCGTACGGAGGCGGAACGGTCCAGGGAGCCGGTGAGGGATACAAGCTCGGATTCGGGGTCCGTGCTGGCAGACAGCGTTCGCAGCAGGTCGGCGGCGCGGTCGGGGTCCTCCAGCGGCATCGCGGCAGCCGCCGGTGAGCCCGCACCGTACAGGGTTCCGGCCCGGGCGCTGACGTCGGCCGCGGCCAGGGCAAGCGGGCGTCCGTCGCGGACGCTGGCGGCGGCTTCCAGGAGGAGACGGTGCGCCTGCAGCAGGTGGCCGGTGCGGTTCGGGGTGGCCAGGGCGAGCGTGCAGTCTCGGCCGCGGACCCGGCTGGACAGTACCTGGCTCAGGAGGTCCTCCCACTGGTGCTCGGGCAGCAGCCAGTTGACGATGTGGGCGGACATGACCTTCAAAAACGCCGCCGTTCCCCGCGCGATGGCTTCGCCCGCTGCCTTCATGTCCCGGTCGCTCAGGGCTTGTTCGGCCTGGTCCAGTGCGCGGGCGGTCTGCTCCCGGTGGAGGGCCGTGCGATCGGCCAGGTCCCGGACGCGATCGGGGTCGGACAGGAACTTCTCCAAGGCGGCGACGAGCCGAAGGTGTACGGGTTCGTCGATGTCAACGATGCCCGGCCGCCGCAGCCGCCCGTACGGGGTCGGTTCCTCCATGAGCACCCTGGGCCAGGCCATGAGCGACGTGGTGTAAAGGTCCCATTCCAGCAGCGTGCTCGCTGGGCGGCTGCGCTCGTAGTCGCAGGTCAGCATCCCGTTCCAGACGGGTTCCATGGGGGTCCTCCCGGGGTCTGGGGGTCGGCTCGGCGAAGGCGTGGGTGATGTGGCGCGAATCTGCGGTGGTGGCCCTGGGTGCTGTGGGAGGCTCGATGCGGGCCTGGGGCGGCCGTGCCCCTTTGGGCCGGGAAGTGCCTGTCGAGCCGAGGGATGTGCGCTGATGGTCGTCAAGGAGTCCACCGCGAGCGTGTTCGTCTTCAACCGTGGCCGGAAAGGGGTGTGGCGCTGCGCGCTCGTGTGGCATCCGCGCCTGGAGGAGTGGCTTCCCGCCGGCGGGCATGTGGAGAGTGACGAGAGTGCCGCCGAGGCGGCGGTGCGTGAGGTGGACGAGGAGACCGGCCTGACCGCCCGGCTGCTGCCGGGGCCCTCACTGCCGCTGCCCGCCGGTTTCCCGCACACGCAGGTCATCGCGCCGTGGTACGTGTGCGAGATGCGGGCCGGCGCCGACAACCACACGCGCGCGCCGCACCGGCACGTCGACCACGTCTTCGTGGCCGTGGTGGACAACATCACGCCGTCGCGGCAGCCGGTCCATGAGGTCCGCTGGTTCACTGAGCAGGAAATGGCCGAGGCGCCGAGCATCGCCGAGGACTCCCGGCTGCAGGCCAAGGAGCTCTTCGGACGGATCGGTGACGTTGTCGGGGCTAGCCGCATGTGAGCTATCCGCCGTCGGGCCCGAACAGCGTGTCCTGGACGGTGGCTTCCGCGGCCGGTTTGGGACGCGGTTGAAGGCCGGCGGCCGCGTCGAGTTCCAGAAGCGTCGACCAGTGGCCTGCGGCCGCTCCCTCCTCCAGCAGCAGCCGGAAGACCTCGGCGGTCACCTCCACGTCCGGCATGGCCCGGTGCCGCTGCACGGGCTTGGGGATGCTGTAGTAGCGCAGCAGCTCGTCCAGCCCGTACGAGGACATGCCGCGGACGGTCTTGCGGGCCATCCTCACGGTGTCCACGAGCGGTGTGGTGGCCAGAGTGGGGCAGTGCTCCCCCTGTCGGGCGATGAGCCCGGCCTCAGTCGAGGCGTGCTGCGCCACCAGCCGGTAGGGGGGTGTCGACAGCAACCGGTCCAGCTCGCCGAGCACTGCGGCCGCAGGCGGGGCGGACCTCAGCGCCGCCTCGGTGATCCCGTGGCTCATGTCGCGGGAGGTCACCGGCACGTCGGCCGGCGGCTGGATCAGCGACTCGAAGCGGCCGTCCTCCACCAGCTTGCCGTCCCGGACGACGAGCGCCATCGCGGCGACCTCGGTGGGCTCGGCGGGCCGGCCCGCAGGGGTCAAGGCCTCGAAGTCGATCACGACGAAGGTGCAGCGCAGGCTGGTCAGGATGTCCACTGTGCGGCCTCCCGGCGGATCGTGGCCGCGATCTGGTGGAGGTCTTCCTCGCCCATGCGGGCGGTGAAGGGCACGGCCAGGAGCCGGTCTACCGCACGGGCCGCGTTCGGACACGGATTCTGGCCAAGCTCGCGGCACGCCGGATGCTCGGGGGCGGTGCGCAGACCGAAGGTGCCGACGCTGTTGGTCACCCCCTGTTCGGCAAGGCGCACGCTGAACGCCCGCGGGCGGTCGAGGGTGAGGTGCCACAGCGCGCTGTAGCCGTTGGGTTCCTGCTCGTCCGGGGGACGGTTCGGGACGAGGCCGGGCGTGTCGTCGACGAGCTCGTGCAGCATCCTGCATTGGTGTCGGCGGCGGGCGAGCGCGTCATCGAACGAGGCGAGCTGGTGGCGGGCGATGGCGGCCAGCGGCTCGGCGAGCCGGAGACCGAGCCCCAGTCGGCTGCCGGCCGGGGCACCGGGGGCCGGGGTGTGCCAGTGGGTGCGGAAGGCGGCGGCGCGCGCGGCGAGTTCCGAATCGTCGGTGAGGAGGTATCCGCCCTCCCCACTGGAGATGATCTTGCCGTCCTTGAGGGAGAAGCAGCCGATGTGGCCGATCGTGCCGGCCTGGCGGCCGCGGGTGCGGCTTCCCTGCGCCTGGCACGCGTCCTCGATCAGGCGCAATCCGGTCGCCTGGGCGTACGCGGCCAGTTCGTGGATGCCGTCGGTACGGCCGGCGAGGTGGACGGGCAGGATCGCCCGCGTGGCGCGGGTGGTCTTGGCGGCCAGGTCTTCGAGGTCGATGCCGCCTCCACTGGGGGCGGAGTCGACGAAGACGGGCGTGGCGCCCGTCGCGGCCACGGCCTCAACCGTCATGATCACGGCGGCGGCGGGCATGAGGACTTCGTCGCCGGGGCCGATGCCGCAGGCCACGACCGCGGTGTGCAGCGCCGAGGTCCCCGAGGCCACGACAACGGCGTGCCGCGCGCCGAAGGCGGACGCCAGTTCGCTCTCCAGCGCTTCGGCCTCGCGGCGCCCGGCCGGGTCGGGCATGCGGGCCAGAACCTGTTCCAGAGCCTGCATCAGCGCAGGATCGACTCCGGTGTTCACGATGTGCCCCCGGCAGGCGCGGGGGCCAGGACCCGGTCGAAGCCCGTGAGCGGCCACATGTTGACGCAGTCCACGCTGAACAGCGCGCAGTCCGCGCAGCCCGCCGGGCGGAACGCGTCCGCCGCGGTGGTCTCCCGGATGTTGCGGCGCCGCTGGGGCGGGGTCTGGGCGATGCGCAGCGCCGAGGGGCAGTCCCACACCGAGCCGTCGGGTTCGACGAAGAACAACTCGTTGCCGCCGAAGCAGTCGCGGACCAGACCGGTCGACTCCTGGACGGCCGAGACGAACTGAACGGGGTAGTCGACGGAAGGCAGGGTCAGCGGCAGCCCGGAGGCGTAGAGCTGCCCGAACTCCCGGCGCAGGCGCGGGATGTCCGTCTCGGTGAGCACGAGCTCGTCGTGGAGATTGTGGTAGGCGGGCAGCGAGACGGGCTGCGCGACGAAGTAGTCGCAGCCCAGCTCGGCGGCCAGGCGGGGCACCGTGGTGATGGCGTCCACGTTGAGCTTGGTGATCATGCTGTAGATGCCGACGCGGGGCTGCGGCCGGTCTCCGCGTGCGGTCAGGAGGGTACGGATGCCGTTGACGACGCCGTCCCAGCCGAAGCCGGGCCTGCGCGGCGGGCGCCATCGGTCGTTGTACTCGGCGTCGGTGGAGTCCAGCGAGACAGAGAAGGCGTCCACGCCGAGATCGACCAGTCGCTCGGCCATGCCCGGATTGTTCAGGGCGGGGCCGCTGGTGCACACCACGACCTCGATGTTCTGGGTCTTGAGGATCTCGATCAGCTTCAGGACCGGGGCCCACAGCAGCGGTTCGCCGCCGGCGAGGAAGACGCGGCGGACGGGAGAGTCGCCCAGAGTGCGGGCGAACGCGAACAGCTGCTGGGTGGGGACGTCGTGCGGCGACTGATGGTCCAGTACCCCGGACCCCGGCAGCGCTTGGAGCGTGGCGTTTTCGGGCCAGTTGAAGTAACACGGCGGGCACTCGTGGGAGGCGCACCATGAGCGCAGCGCCCACAGTACGGTCACGTTCCGGTCGGGCACGGGACGGCTCCTTTCGGTGCGGCGGCGGCCGCGGCGCGCTGGCACACATCGGTGATGAAGGCGACGGCGTGCGGCTCGTCGACTTGTTGGCGGTCGAGGACGTAGTACCGGCCCTGCTGGGTGTGGGCGAGGAGCCGGTAGAGCCGGTCGGCCCGGGCCATCAGGGAACGCTCGCTGGCGGTGGCGGTGCGGCCAATGCGCTGCTCGAATCGCTGGAGGCAGCGGCGAGGGTCGTCGAACAGCAAGACCGTCGCGGTGGGTTGCGGACGCCAGGATTCGATCGTCGACAAAATGTGCCAGGCGGTGGTCAAGGCCTGTTCGTCGGAGTGCTCCTCCGTCTCGGCGAGCACGGCGGCCTGGTAGACGGCCACGGAGTGCGGGCCGCGGTCCTCCAGGACGACCTGTCCCGGTGCAACCGGGCCCAGGCTCTCGAAGCGGTGGACCTGCAATCCCATGAGGAGCAGGGTCTCGGTGCGCGGGTGGCCGGTGCGCAGGAAGAGGTCGCCGTCCTGGTGCAGTGCGGCGATCACCTGGCCGGGCAGTCCCGTGGACGGGGCGTCGGGCAGTTCGACCAGCGGGACGCAACGGGCGCCGAGGCGTTCTGCAGCCTGGCGGCTGAGTCGAGTCTTGCCGACCCCGTTGGTGCCCTCGACGTTCACCAGCGCGATCTGCCTGCTCATCGCGCCCCCAGAGGGAGGAAAGCGGCGGTGCGCAGCCGTTCGGCGAGTCGGTCGTCGCTCTCGAGCCGGCCGAGCAGACAGGCCGTCGTCGTGCGGGCGGCCTGGTCGCGGACGCCGCGCATGGCCATGCACAGGTGCTCGCCGACCGACCACACTCCGACGTCGCCGCTGCCCGAAAGCGCGGCGACTTCGTGAGCGACCTGCGCGGTCAGCGCCTCCTGGAGCTGCAGCCGGTGGGCGTAGGTCTGGACGATCCGCGGCAGTTTCGACAGGCCCAGGACCCGCCCGGCCGGCACGTAGCCGATGTTGATGTCCAGCCGGAACGGGAGGAGGTGGTGCTGGCACAGGCTCCAGGCCCGGATGCCGCTGACGACAACGTACTGGCCGCCGGATTCCTGGTGCGTGAACGCGGTGTCGGTGGTGCCGGGGTCGTGCTGGAGGAAGTCCCGCCAGAAGCGGGCGACTCGGGCGGGGGTGTCGCGCAGGCCTTCGCTGTCGACGTCCTGGCCGAGCGCGACCAGGAGCTTGCGGTAGAGCGCCTCGACCTCGCCGATGTCGATGCCGTCGGTGGTGGGGAGGCGGGTGTCGGCGGTGGTCATCCGAGCACCGCCATCTCCGGGGCCCACGGCCGCAGGTGGGCACTGTCGGCGAGGACCGCGCGGGCCTGGGGCCCTTGGTGCAGCAACAGGTCCAGGGCGGAGAGGCCGGGGGTGAAGGGTCCGCGGCCCTGGTCGTACGGGGGGCTGCTGTAGGTGGCGACCTCGACTTCGATCCCGGCCTGCGCGAGAAGGTCGGCGTCGAGGTATTCGGCGGCGCCGGTGCCCACCCGCAGCACGTGGCTGCCGGTGTTCGTGCACAGGTCGATGAGCATGTCCGTCTTCGTCCCCGTGGGGGTGAGGGCGGAGGAGCGGACCAGTTCGATCTGCAGCCCGAACGCGTCGAGAAGGAGCCGGATCAGCTCCTGGTTCAGGTCGGCCAGGTGCGTCCACGAGCGGCCGTAGACCGCGCGCAGCGGCCCTTCCCACTGTGGCCAGTAGCGGGCGTGCTGGTAGCACTCGGTGAGGGTGCGCCAGTGACGGGCGCGCCAGCGGTCGTCGGCGAGGCGGGCGCTGCGGATCGGCTGCCCGAACCGCCCCGTGACCGGCGCTGTCAGGCGCACCTGCTCACCGCGGGGACTGCGGACGAAGTTGCGGTTCTGCCAGCCGCGCTCGCTGTACTGCACGTGGTCGAGCAGGATGAGCCGGTCGACGTCGAGCAGGCGGGAAAAGTAGCCGGGCCACGGAAGGTACGCGGGCTGGTGGGCGACCAGCACGTCGGTGCGGGCGGTCATCAGAAGGCCATCCGGTAGGGAAGGAACCGCTCGGCGGTCTCCGTGCCGATCGTGGCGCCGGCCGCTTCGTCGAACGCGCGGATCTTGGCGGTGCTGCGCGGGTGCGGGGCCTCGCGGAGCTGGCTGGTGTAGCAGAGCAGCGCCTTCTCCTTGGTCGGCCAGGCGGTGCTGGTGTCCACCACGACGGTCCGCGGTTCGTCGGCAGCGCGCCAGGACCGGTCCTCGGGTCCGTCGTAGCCGAGGACGAGAGGCGGAATCCACCGTGTGTCCGCGGCGCCGGGCCGGGCCGCGGCGAGCGCGGCGGTGTGGACGGCCTGGTGGTCCTGATGGTGGGCGTCGGCGGTGGGGATGAACAGGACGTGCGGCCGACTGGTGTGCAGACACGGGCCGGGCCCGGACTCGATGAGGCCGACCAGCTCGGGCAGGTACGTTCCGGGGTAGGCGGCGCGGTCGGTGTCGACCCAGGCCACGTGGTGCTGGTGTACGCCGAGGACTGAGCAGGCGGCGTCGAACTCGCCGCGGCGGGTGCCGGCGTCGGAGCTGCCGCCGTACATGGGTGCGGTGGTGCAGGCGACGGCGAGGACGTCGACGTCGACGCCGTGCTCGGTCAGCTTGGCGATGGTGCCGCCGAGGCCGAGGGTCTCGTCGTCGAGATGGGTGCTGACCACGAGGGCGCGGTCACCGGGTTTCAGGCCGAACATGAAGGCCCTCCTCTTGTCCGTGGGAAGGGAGCGACGGGACCGCACGGCGCGCCCGTGCGGCAAGGCGGAGATTGATCGCTTCAGATCTGCAGTGCGGCCAGCAGCGTTCGGGCGGCTGCGGCCGGGTTGAAGGCGGCGACACGGTCGGGGGCGGCCTGGCTGGCGGCCCGGTAGTCGTCGGGGCTGCTCAGCAGGGCGCGCAGGGCCTTCCACAGGGCGTCCGCGCCGTGCTCGATGGGGACGGCGCGGCCGGCGGGACCTGCCATTCCCGGTACGTTGCCGAAGTCGAAGGTGATCACGGGTGTGCCGACGGAGAGGGCTTCGGCGGCGGTGTGGCAGAAGGTTTCGGGTTCGGTGGAGGAGATGACGGTCGCGGCGGCTCCGGCGAGGAACTGCGGGACCTCGCGCCAGCTGAGCGCGGGCAGGATGCGGATCAGCTCGGACCGGGCGGCCTGCTGTTCCCTGCAGGCGGCGATGACGTCGCGCTGCATGCCGGGGAAGAACTCGAAGTCCGCTTCAGCCAGGACGAGTTCGATCGGCCGCTCCCAGTCGGCGGGCATGGCCTTGAGGAGCTCGGCCAGGCCCTTGGCGGGCTCCACGCGGGAGGCGATGCGAATGGGGCCGGCGGCTCGCAACGCTTCGCGCTGGTCCGCGGGGACGGGTGCGGGGTCGGTGAGCAGCGCGTTGGGGACGGTCACCCAGCGGCTGGTGTCCAGTCCGGCCTGCGCGCCTTCGGCGGCGAGGTAGTCGCTGGCCGGGCACACCACGTCGACGGCGGCCAGGGCTTGCTGCCAGCGGTCCTCGCTGCTGCGGCGGATCTTGTGAACCATGAGGGCGGAGCGGACGCCGTCCGGCACCGGGTTCAGGTAGCCCAGGCCCCACAGGGTGTCCGCCCAGCACACCGCGTCCACCTGGTGGCGGGCGAGGATGCCGCGCACTTCCTCGATGACCGGCTGCGGGTCGGCGAGGGCCCGCAGGACGTCGTCGTTGAGGGCGGGACGGGGCAGGCGGACCGAGTCCAGGCGGGCCATGCCCGGCTCGGCGGCGTCGCTGGGCGAGGCGGGGCCGGCCGCCAGGATGAGGGGGGTGTGGCCGAGCCGGCGTACGCCTTCGACGAGGGCGGCGATGCTTCGCTCGATGCCCGAGGGGTGGTCGGGCCGGTAGGTGAGCAGGCAGAACGCGATCGTGCTCACAGCGACTCCTTCGTCCGTACGGCAGCGGGCGCGGCGAGGTCTTCGGTGTGCTGGTCGGTCGGCTCGTTCCAGGGGAAGACGACCCAGTCGAGGGTGTCCCACGCCCAGGTGTCGGGGGTGAAGTCGGCCGCCCGGCTGCGGCACAGCACGGCGCTGCGCAGTTGGGCGGGGGCGAGGCGCTCGGTGAGGAAGGGCAGGACGGTCTTGAGCGTGGCGCCGGTGCCGCAGATGTCGTCGGCGACCAGGAGCCGCTGCCCGGACGCCAGCCGGCCGAGGGAATCGGCGGTCGTGGTGGGCAGTTGCACGCGGCCGGTGGCCTCCAGGTAGAGGTCGTCGGTGGTGTTGTGCCGGGCCGTGATCTCGATGGGCTCGACGCCGAAGTGCGCCGCCAGTTCCCGGGCGAGCGGGACGCCGCCGCGGGCGATGCCGATCACGGCGTCGGGGCGGGGCTCGTGGGCGGCGATCAGAGCGGCGGCCTTCTGGAAGGCCTTCTGGTCCAGGTTCCAGATGCGTTTGTGCTCGAAGACGCGCTGCACGGGCGCCGTCCTGGTATGGGCGAGAGGCTGGGTCACGTGAGTCCTCCGAAGGGGGAAGGAAGGCAGTCGGGTCAGCGGGCGCGCTTGTCACCGAAGGCGAAGATGTGCATCCGCTGGGTGAAGTGCCAGCCGCGGGCGGGGACGTGGTCGGCCAGCAGACGGGTCGTGGCCACCAGACCCTCCGCGGTGGTGCCCTCCGGCATCACATAGATCGGGGCGAGTCCGAACTGCTCGGCGTAGGAGGCGATCTCCTCGAGCTCGTCGACGGTGCGGGTGACGAACTTGAAGATCGCCTGACCGCTCGCGGCGAAGGCGCGCAGTGCCTCCGGGACGATGCGCTTGTGCTCGGCGACGTCGGAGTTGGCGAGCTTGGGCGAGACGTTGAACTGCACGCCATCGATGAGGAGTTCCGGGAGAGGGGCGATGGTCCCGTTCGTCTCGAACTCGATGCGCTTGCCGCCGGCGAGGAGGCGCTGGACGAGGGGGACGAGCTTCTTCTGCTGCAGCAGCGGTTCACCGCCGGTGATCACGACCAGTTCGACGTCCTGAGCGAGGGCCCAGGCGGCGAGGTCGTCGACGGTGCGCCTGTGTGACTCCTTCTTGATGTCGTAGTTGGCCCAGTCCCAGGTCTCCTTGGTGTCGCAGTAGCCGCAGGTGAGGTTGCAGCGCGACAGGCGGATGAACAGGGCCGGTGTGCCGGCGCTCGGGCCTTCGCCCTGGAAGGTGGGCTGGGTGTCGCCGAAGATGTAGGCGATGATCAGCTCGAAGTCGTGGTCCGTGTCCAGCAGCAGGTTGGCAGTCACGCAGTCCTCCGGTGCGGGGTGTAGACGGCCCAGGTCTTCTCGGTCTCGCTGACGCGCATCTGGATCAGCCGATCCGCGACGGCGGGGGTGAAGTGGGTGAGGAACCAGTGGGCGAGATGGCGGGCGAGCAGTTCCGAGGTCGGCTCGAAGTCGAGCACCTCGTTCAGGTTGCGGTGGTCGAGCGTGTCCTTGATGTACCGCGCGAGCGGCTCGAGGTCCTTGAAGTCGACGACGAAGCCCGGTGGTACGAGTTCGTCCTCGGTGCAGGACAGGACCGCTTCGACGCGGTAGCCGTGCCCGTGCAGGCGGGCGCACACATGGTCCGGCCCGAGGCTGGTGAGCTGGTGCGCAGCGTCGAAGGCGAATCGCTTGCTGATGGTGAAGGTCCCGTCCGGGGCCTGTTCCATGGTCGTCGTCATCCGTGTCTCCATGCGGGGTGGGCGCTGGCGTGCTGGTACGCGCGGCTGAGGTCAGACCCTGGCCCGGCTCGCGCCTTGTCCCTCGGTCGATTCCTCAATACCTGTGCGGATCTGGGCGTAGACCTCGTCGACGAGGGCGAGCTCGGTGGAGGCGAGGGGTGGGCCAAGGCAGCGGAAGTTTTCGGTGATCTGCTCCTCGCGGGTGAAGCCGACGACTGCTGCACCGTGGTCGGCCTTCTGCAGACATGACCGCAGTGCGAGCCGGGTCAAGACGCCGGGCGCGTCGCCGAAGTGGTCGCGCAGTGTGTGGAGGCCGGTGGCGATGGCATCAAGTGCCTGCGGGGCCAGGGCGCGGGTGCTCGTCGCTGCGTCGAGGGGGCCGAGGCGGGGCATCGCGCTGGGAAGCGTCTTGCCGGTGAGCAGTCCATGGGCCAGTGGCGCGGCGAGGATGACGCCCACGTTGTGGCGGGCGGTGAAGCCGAACAGATCTTCGCCTTCCAGGGAGATCACCGGCGTGAGGGCGTTGAACCGGGTCCAGATGACGTCTGGCTTGATGAGCCGGAAGAGGTAGAGAAAGCGCTCCGCGCAGGCGTTGCGCTCGGCTGGCGTCGCTCCGTAGTGGATGTACGGGCCGCGCATGCCGATCGCCTTGATGTCTCCCAGTTGCTGCAGTGTGCGGACCTGGTCGATGGCGCCGCCCAGGTAGCGGTCCTGGGGGCCGAAGTCCCAGGAGTCGAGTGTGTAGATGTCGACCTCGTCGACGTACAGGTTGTCGCGGGTCTGCTGGAACTGCCGGTGGATGTTGCGGTCGGCGTAGGCGTGCGGTGCGGATCCGCGGATGCGTCCAACCTTGCTGCTCACGATCAGACGTTCATTGCGGTACTCGCGCAGGACCCGTTGGAGTATCCGTTCCGCACGGCCTGCGCCGTAGGAGTCGGCCGTGTCCAGGAGGTTTGCGCCGAACTCCACCGCACGGCGTAGGCCGTCGAGCAGCCGTCCGTCGTTGGAGGGGTTGCCCAGTTCCCGCTCATCCGTCATGCCTATGGATCCGGTGTTGACGCCCAGCGGATGAGCCCACAGGCCCCGGCCGAGGTGCCGAGGTGTGAGGGTGTCTTCGCCCGTCACCGCGCACCTGCCGGACGGTCGAGGATGGCAGTGACCATCTTTCCGTCGGCGGTCGGCTCCACTTTCAGGCACCGGGCGAGGCAGCTGACGATGAGCAGACCGCGGCCGCTGGTGGCCTCGATGATCGCCTCCGGGTCTTGGTTGGCCGGAGCCACGGTGAGCGCGTCGAGGTTGGCGCCGCGGTCGATCACGCCCATGGCCACGCCCCGCTCGTAGATCTCCAGGCGCATCCGGATCGCTCCAGGCGTGTGCTTCAGGGCATTGGTGACGACCTCGCTGGCGACGATGTCCAGGTCGTTCAGCCAGGCGTCATCGGCATCGCCGTCCAGCGCGTCGTGGACTGCCGCGCGGGCCACGCGCTGCGGGACGTCGAGGCCAGCGAGTTCGACGTTGCTGTGGCTCACCAGCTCTCCGAGGCTCCGGTCACGGATCAGCTCGGCGGTTGTTGAGGGCACCCTCGTCTCCTCGTGTTCGAGACGCCCTGGGGCGTGGCCACGATCGCGGCCTGCCTCAACGGTGGCGGAAGACGAGCGGCATCGGTACGCCAAACCGTCGCCACTTCTTCGCCACTTCACGTCCCCCGGCACGGAATTCCACTCCAGGGAAACAACAACAAAATGCGACAAAAGCGCGTCCTGTCTGAGGGTCGCCCCCGCTCAAGTGGCGAAGAAGTGGCGACGGTTTGGCGTACCGATGCGAAGAGATCACCGTCATCGTGGAGGTGGACCAGCGCATGGCCTCCCCGCGCTTACCTGGGGGCGGGGAGGCCACGCGCTGGCGGGGGCTTGCGATTCACCGCCGGCGCGCAGCTCACCGTTCGGTGCGCGTGCTCGCTTCCCGGCCGGGTGGCGACGAGGGCCAGGGCGCCCACCCGGGTGCTGGAACAGCCGTGCGGAAGACGCGCCTGTCCGTCGTTGTCTGGCGACCGCGGTGACCACCGGCCCCACCGTCGCGACCCACGTCCCCCTCGGAGTGACCGTGTTCCATGCTCTGCGCCGCCGCTCGGCGGTAGCTGCCGTCGCACAGACGGCGGCCTTACTGGCGAAGGACCCCACCGCGTTGCGACGGGCCGCTTTCGAAGGCACCGCTCGCACCCAGGCGGTGGCCGCGTGAAGCCCGCTACCGCGCAGAAGGGCCTCAACGAGGCATGCGCCGCACTACGGGGCTTCGTCGGGCAGCACCCGTACGGCAAGGCACTGCCACCTGTTGAGGAATTGGCACGCCGCATAGGCCAGTCAGCGAAGGCCACTCGAGTTGTGCTGCGCGAGCTGGACGCAGACGGCGAGATCGCCATCCCGCGCCGGGGGCCGACTCGGCGCCTGCGCCCGACCGAGGCACATCCGAAGGACAGGAAGTTCGTGCGGGAGATCCGTGACGGAATCCGCTCCGGGCTCTATCGAGCCGGTACCCCACTGCCCATCGGGCTGCTCGCCCATCGGCATGGCCTCGAGGCGCGACGGATGGCGCGGGTGTGCCGGCCGCTGCTCGCCGACGGGCTGCTCGTGAACCGGAGCGAGCCCGGGGGTCTCCGCCTGTACGTGGCCGCCGGAACACCGGGGATGGACGGCAGTGCGGGGCTGATCGAGGACTACAGCCTGCTCGGCGACCAGAGGGGAGCTGCTCTGGTCCGCCTGGATGGCAGCATCGACTGGTTGTGCCTGCCGCGGTTCGACTCGGCTGCTGTCTTCACCCGTCTCCTCGGCACCTCCGAGCACGGCTTCTGGCAGATCGCTCCCTCCAACCTCCCGGATGGCGTCTCCACGCCCGTCGCGGTCCGCCAGTACGTGGGTGACACGATGGTCCTGGGAACGGAGTGGACCACCGAGTCCGGCACGGTGAAGGTCACCGATTTCATGGTCCCGGGCGACGAAGCGCCGCAGGTCGTCCGCATCGTGACCGGGATGCAGGGGCAGGTCACGATGCGCTCACTGCTTCGGCCCCGGCCCGGATACGGGCGCACCGTCCCCCGGCTCGAACGTGTCGACGACAGACGTCTCGCCATCGCGCTCGGTGGGGACGGCGATGGGCGGCTCTGGCTCGACACCACCATGCCCGCCCACGTCAACGCCGGCGACATTCACACCGACTTCACCGTCGTCGAGGGAGAGCAGGTCTCGTTCGTGCTCTCGTGGCGGGAGGGCGCCGATAGTCCTCCGCCGCATCCGTCCTCCGATGCCCTGCTGAAACACACCCTCGACCACTGGGAGGCGTGGGTGGCGCGCTGCACCTACACCGGCCCGGACCGGGGTACAGCAGTCCGCTCCCTGCTGACCCTGGCGGCTCTCATCTACAGCCCGACCGGGGCGATCGTGGCCGCGCCGACCACGTCACTGCCTGAGGAGCTCGGCGGCGTCCGCAACTGGGACTACCGCTATGCGTGGTTGCGCGACGACGCGTTCATCGCCAGTATCCTCGCGCGCTTCGGGTACCTGTCCGAGGCTCTCGCCTGGAAAGACTGGCTGGTGCGTGCGTGCGCCGGCACCCCAGGCCGTCGGCAGATCATGTACGGGATCGGCGGCGAGCCTGACCTGCGCGAGAAGGTGCTGCCCTGGCTCCCTGGGTACGAGGGCTCGGCGCCGGTCCGGATCGGCAACGACGCAGCCGGCCAGCTCCAGATCGATGTGTACGGTGAGGTCGCCGACGCGCTCTACGAGATCGCGCTCGCCTGCCCGGACGAGGCGCCCGACATCGCCGCCTTCATCGTGGAGCTCGTTGCGGAGCTGGAGACTATCTGGGACCAGCCTGACATGGGCATCTGGGAGATCCGTGGCCCGCGCCGCCGGTTCACGCACTCCGCGATCATGGCGTGGGTCGCCGTAGATCGGGTAGTCCGGCTCATCGAACTCGGTTTCGCCACTGGTCCCCTGGAGCGGTGGAAGGCGCTGCGCGAAACGATCCACCGTGAGGTGTGCGAGAACGGCTACGACGCCGCGCGGAACACCTTCACCCAGTACTACGGGGGGAGCACGCTCGACGCCTCCCTCCTGCACGCCATGCTCAGCGGGTTCCTGCCCGCGGAGGACAAGCGGGTCATCGGCACCATCGAGGCAGTTCAGAACGAGCTGGGCACCACCGGTGGGCTGGTGCTGCGGTACCCGACCGAAGGCGAGCACGCCGGCGTTGACGGCCTGGCCGGCGACGAGGGCCACTTCCTGATCTGCACCGGGTGGCTGGCCGAGTCGCTCGACAGGATCGGCCGCCACGAGGAGGCCGCCGCGGTCCGCAACCGTCTTCTTTCGCTCCGCAACGACGTGGGCCTGCTCGCCGAGGAGTACGACCTGCGCAACAGACGCCAGTTGGGGAACTTCCCTCAGGGCTTCAGCCTCTTGGCCGCCCTGCGCGTGCTGTTGATGACGGGGCCCGTGTCCCCCAGTTGCGATCGCGTCGACCCGCTCCCCGCCTTGCCCGCCGGGACGGCGTCATGAACCGTCGCTCCCCTCTCCCCCCAACGCCAAGCGTGACGGAAGGCCGGGGAGGTGAGACCGGGCGAGAAGGTAGCGCATTACCGGAGTTCCGCCACCACGTCAAGAAGAGACTGGAAAGTGGCGAACAAGTGGCAGCGCGGTCGTTCTCAAGCGCAGCCGTAGAGCCCACGACGAGAAATCGTCCGATTCGCGCCGTCTGTGCTGGCCTCCTGGGTCCGTCGATCACCGTCCGCGACTGCGAAGTGGCGAGGAAGTGGCGGCAGTTTGGCGTATCGGTGGCACGCGAAACGCATCACGCTGGATTCACGATCACTCCGCCTGTCGAACCGTCTACTTTGCCGCTGATGGAGTTCCGATGATCCTGGCCACCCGCCTCCCCTGGCACGTCCAGTTCGCGGAAAACCCTCGACCGCGAGCGGCAGCTGCTATGGGCGTCGACGTCGTTGTCACCGCGCTGCGCGTGGGGATGCCCGCACTCGAGGCGCTGCGTTCCGAGGGCGAGCCCGTGGGCCCGGTGCTCTGCTGCCCGGCCCACGGATCCATGTTCATCCCCGTGGAGGCCGGCACCATCCACCGCTGGGGCGCCGCGCACTCCCGGTGCCTGCGCGACTCCTGGGTCTGCGGCACAGCGTACGGGTCGGGATGGTCCCGGTGCCCCCGTCGGTTCTGGTTGCTGCCGTACGAGACATCGTTTCCCACCACCTCGCCCGGTAGCCTCCACCAGCAACTCAGCGCCAGCCGTGCTCAGTTGAGGATGGTGGCCGCGTGACGAAGGATCCGCGTGTTTCTCACTGCGCCGCTCGTGGTCGTCCTCGGCGTCGTCGTGGTGCTGCTCGTCAGGAAGTCAGGGCTCAGGCCCTCGCACGCGGTGGCCGCCGTGCTGCTCGGCTTCTACCTGCACGGCTCCACGCTGGCCCCCACCATCAGCGAAGCCGTCCGGAGCGTTGCGGACGTCATCGGCAGCATCTCCCCCTAGACCGGTCGTCGGGACGGGTGGGCGCCCCCGAGCGTGAAGGCCTCCCCCCGTGGCCGCAGCGCTCGGTGAGGCCCGTCCCGGCGGCCTTCCTCCCGCACGGTGCCCGCCAGCCGTGCCACCGCGGCTTCGACACCCGCCATGCCCCCGCACCTGAAGGACTGTCATGAACCTCTTCCCGCACGTTGTGGCCGAGATAGCGCTGGGTGGTGGACTCACCGCCGTTTCCGGCGCGCTCGTCCTCCAGACCCGCGGTAAGCGTCAGGCAACCCGGGGCCGCCTGGCTGCGGAGAAGCGCACTGCCGAGGCCGAGGCGGCGACGGACCAGAAGGTGGGCGAGGTCCGGCAGCAGGCGGCCGCCGAGCGGAAGGCGCTGCAGGAACAGCTCACCACGAACTGGAGCTGGTACGAGGCAGTCCGAGAGGAGTTCCACCACCTGGTGGAACAGCGTTTGCCGGCCGTGGTCGATGCGGACGCCCGGCGGCACCCGGGTGTCTTGGTCCCCGGCCTGGCCAGCGAGATGTTGTCCGGTTCCGAGTTCGACAAGTTCCACCAGGCGGTCGTGGAGATGGTGCGCGAGGCCGTGGCCGTGACCCGCGAGGGCATCGGACGCTCGGCCCGGGCCGGCGTCCGCGGAACCGCGGACGAAGTCCAGACCTTCCTGACCAAGCTCCAGATGAAGATCGATGAGGAACTGGGCAAGTACTCGCAAGCCAGCGCCTACCACCAGAGCCTCATCGAGATCGACCACTTCGCCACGCGAGCCCTGCACATGGTCCAGCGCCTGCGGATTCTCGCCGGCTCATGGCCCGGCACTCAGCGGGCGAACGCCACCTTCCGCGAGATCATCGAGAGCGCGCGCGGACGCATCGGCCCGTACGACCGGGTGAACTACACCTACCTGCCCGACGTCGGCGAGCAGTACGTCGAGGGCCGGGTCGTCGAGCCCATTGCTGTCGCCCTCGCCGAGCTGATGATCAACGCGACCACCTACTCCAGCGATGAGGTGACGGTCTACGTCCAGCGGGTCCAGGCCGGCTATCGCATCGTCGTGGAGGACACCGGCCTGGGCATGAACCCATACCAACTCGCCCACGCCGAAAGGCTGCTGTCCCACAAGGTTCTGCTGGACGCGGCGGGCCTCGAGGACGAGCGCAAGCTCGGGTTCGCTGTCGTCGGGCGACTCTCCTACGACTACAAGTTCCGCGTCGACGTGGGTGCCCCCTCGGCGAGCGGTGGGGTCAAGGCCGTGCTCCTGGTCCCCAGCGCCCTGATGGGCGAGCCCCCGAGGACGGCCGAGCCCGAACACGCACCGGTCGCGTCCAGCGCACCCATTGCGGCGCTCGCGGCCCCAACACCTGGACCTCCCGCGCCTCCGCCGGCGCAGGCCACGGCGCGCCCGGCGTCGCGAACCACAGCCTCGGGCCTGCCCAAACGCACGCCACAACACCTGATGCCCCTGCCTCAGGGGCCCACCCAAGAGGCGCTGACCGATTCCGCCGACCCTGACGCCCTGACCGCAGGCTTCGACAGCCTGCATCAGGCCTTCCGCACGGGCTATGAGGCCACCGACACCGAACCCGAAGGACTGTGACCGTGACCACCGCCGATCAGCACACCGCCGACTCCACCGACATGACCTGGGCCCTGAACCGCCTGTGCGAGGAGCCGGGCGTCATGAACGCAGTCCTGTTCTCCAGCGACGGACTGGTGATCGCCAAGTCGGACGACCTGACACGCGACGACGCCGAACGCACGGCAGCCGCCCTCTCCGGCGTCAAGTCTCTGCAGGCCGACCTCGGCGCGTTCTGTGGTTATCCCGACCAGAACAAGAGCTCCTTGGTCATGCGGCACGTCGTCAGCGATCTGAAGGACGCCACCGTGCTGCTGTTCGCGGCGGGCGAGCGCACCGGAGTCGGTGTCTCCGTGCGCGGCGACGCGCTCAGCAAGGAGGCCTCACTCGCCATCACGGCCACGCTGAAGATGATCCAGGGCTTGCGCCCGGTGCTCGGCGCCCGCGAGCGGAGCAGCACCGTATGACCGCGCACGGGCGCCAGCGGCGCGGAATGGTGCGCTCCTACACCGCCACGGGCGGCCGCGCCACACCCTCGCGCACCACGCTGGACGAGGCCACCCTGCTGATCGCCGACCCCAATGTGCCGCTGGCCGGCCTGGGTGCACAAGCGTACCGGGTAATGGACCTGTGCCTTCCCGGCGTCCTGGCCGTGAGCGAGGTCGCCTTCCACCTCGAACTTCCCGGGGCGGTCACCAAGGTCATCGTCTCCGGTCTCGTCGACAGCGGTCACCTGGTCGCCCGTGCACCGTTCGTTCCCGCTGCGGAGCAGCACGATGAGGACTTCCTGAGAAGGGTTTTGGATGGACTACAGAAGCTCTGACCGTTATGTGTCGGCCGGGGCCCGCTCAGTCAAGGTGGTCGTCCTCGGTCCGTTCGCGGTGGGCAAGACCACCCTGGTCAGTGCGGTCTCGGAAATCCGCCCCATGCGCACCGAAGAGCAGATGACCAAGGCCGGGGAACTCATTGACGACCTCGGCGGCATGAAGGACAAGACCACCACCACCGTCGCGATGGACTTCGGGCGCGTCACTCTGGCCGAGGACATCGTGCTCTACCTCTTCGGTGCCCCGGGCCAGCCGCGCTTCCACCGCATGGTCCGCTCCCTGCTCGACGGCGCTCTGGGCGGCCTCGTCCTCGTCGACACCCGCCGCATCGAGGAGAGCTTCGACGCGATCGACCTGCTCGAGTCCGCCGGACTGCCGTACACCGTCGCGATCAACTACTTCGCAGAGGAAGGCGCCCCCCGCTACAGCGACGCCGAGATCCGCGACTCCCTGACCATGGCCGACGACCGCCCGCTGGTGTGGCTGGACGCCCGCTTCCGCCACTCGGCGAAAGAAGGCCTGATCGCCCTGGTCACCGACATCCTCACCCGCCCCCGCCTGGAGCCCGCCCGATGACTGCTTCCCCGCGCCCGCCTCGCCTGTTCGGCGACGCCTTCGCTCTGCGGCCCCAGGACGCTTACGCCGAGCTGCGGGCCGCCGGACCCGTCGGCTGGGCCGAGATCGCGGAGAACGTGTACGCCCTGGTCGTCACCAGCCACCGGGCCGCGATCACCCTGCTCAACGACACGGCCACCTACAGCAAGGACAGCCGCCGCTGGGCCGCGCTCAACAACGGCCGGGTCCCGCCGGACAGCCCGGTCCTGGCCCTCATGGCCTTCCGCCCCAGCCTGCTCTACGCCGACGGGCAGCGCCACGAACGGCTGCGCATCGCCCTGGAGCAGTGCCTGGCCCGCGTCGACGTCCACACCCTGCGCGAGACCACCCAGACCCACGCCAACTGGCTCATCGACCGGATCGCCCCCCGCGGGCACGCCGACCTAATGGTCGACTTCGCCGACACCCTTCCGCTGCTGATCTTCGCCGACATCCTCGGGTGCCCGACCCAGCTGGCCGGGCGGATGGTCACCGCCTGCCAGGGCATCATCAGCGCCGGAGCCGCGGCCGCACAGGCGGCAGAGGACTTCGCGGGGATCCTCTTCGAGCTCATCCAGACGCGAAAACGGCAGCCCGGTGCCGACTTCACGTCCTGGATGCTCGCCCACCCCGCCCGCCTCACCGATGAGGAGATGGTCCACCAGCTCTTCTGCTTCGTCGGCGCCGGCACCATCCCCACCGCGGCGTGGATCGCCTCCGGCCTGCGCCTGCTCCTGGAGGACGACACCTACGCCGGCGACCTCGCCGGCGGCACCGTCACCGTCAGGCGTGCCCTGGAAAAAGTGCTGTGGACCCGCAGCCCGATGGCGAACTTCAGCGCCCACTTCGCCCGTCACGCCACCATGCTGCACGGCGTCGCCATCCCCGAAGGCGAACCGGTCCTCATCAGCCACGCCGCCACTGGCACCGACCCCGCTCTGCCGCCCGGCCTCGGCTACGACAACCGCTCGCACCTGGCCTGGTCGGCCGGCCCACACCGCTGCCCGGCCGACGGCCAGGCCAGCGTCATCGCCCAGGCCGCCATCGAAACGGTCCTGGACCGCCTGTGGGACCTCGACCTCACCGACCCCGGCGTCCCCAACCGGCCGGGCCCGTTCCACCAGTGCCCCGTCTCGCTGAACGTCAGCTTCCGCAAGCAGCCCGCCGATGTCCTCACCGCCACCACATCCGCAGGAGGTACCTCGTGACCAGCTCGCCGATCACCCTCGACACCACCGGACGACACCTGTACACGCAGGCCGACCAGCTGCGCGCTCAGGGCCCGGCGGTCCGCGTCACCATGCCCAGCAACCTGACCGCCTGGTCCGTCACTCGCGGCGACATCGCGCGGATGCTGTTGGTGGACCCGCGCGTCTCCAAGGACGCCCGCAAGAGCTGGCCCGGGTACCGGCCCTTCGCCATACCGTGGCTGGCCGCCTGGGTCGACGTCGTCAGCATGTTCACCAGCGACGGCGCCGACCACAAGCGCCTGAAGGACCTCGTAGGCCGTGCGTTCACCGCCCGCCGGATCGAGGCGATGCGCCCCGCCGTGGAGGCGATCGTCACCAGCCTCCTGGACGCCATGGAGGCCCTGGAGCCGGACCAGCCCGTCAACCTGCGGGCCGTCTTCTCCTACCCGGTCCCCACCCGGGTGATCTGTGACCTCTTCGGCGTGCCGGACGAGCAGCGGCCCGAGATGCTGCGGGTCATCGACGCTGTCCTGGACACGAGCGCCTCCGACGCGACAGCTGCCCAGGTCCGCGACGACATGTTCGCCGCGATGCGTACCCTGATCACCACCAAGCGGACCACCCCGGGCGACGACATGACCAGCATCCTGCTGGCCACCCGCGAAACCGAAGGCGACCGGCTTAGCGAGGACGAACTCGTCAGCACCCTCATCCTCATGATCGGGGCGGGTTCGGAGACCGCCGTCTCCCTGATCAACCACGCGGTCGTCGAGTTGCTCGCTCACCCCGAGCAGCTCGCCGCCGCAATCGCCGACCCCGCGCGCTGGGACGACGTCACCGAGGAGACGCTGCGCAAACACCCCCCGATCATGCACCTGCCGCTGCGCTACGCCACCGCCGACATCGACCTCGGCGAGGACGTCGCGATCCGCCAGGGCGACCTCATCCTGATCGGGTTCGGCGCGCACGGACGCGACCCGAAGACCAACCCCCAGCCCGACCATTTCGACATCGACCGCGCCGACCGGCAGCACCTCGCCTTCGGCCACGGCATCCACTTCTGCCTCGGCGCTCCCCTCGCCCGGCTCGAAGCCCGCGTCGCCCTGCCGGCCCTCTTCGCCCGCTTCCCCCGCCTGCGACTCGCCGCCGACGAGAACGGCCTGCTCCCTCAGCCGTCGTTCATCGGCAACGACTACCGCGAACTGCCCGTCGTCCTCACCACCGCCCAAGCCGGGAACACCGGCGCAGCGGCCTGACGGAAAGGGAGCACGAGGATGTTCGACGACGAGTGGGGCTGGGCCGACGGAACCCGGGAGCCAGCGTGGGTGCCCCGGGTCCAAACCCTCGGATTGCCGTGCGGGCAGTACTTCGACGCTGTGCGGGCTGACGCGGACACCGCCGCGAGTGCCCACGCGATCCTCGGCCCCCACTCCGGCCCGGTCCTCGCCAACAGCGACACGCGGACCTGGTTCTTCCTCCTGGAGCCCGGCGCCGTGGCGCCCGGCTCCTGGAAGGTCCGCGGGAGCCGCCTGCTACGCCCCGGCACGGTCATCTCGGTCCCGCCGGCCTTCATCACCACCGGCCGCGATGTCCGCTGGGTCATCCTGCCCGGCTTCGGCACCACCCGCCCGGACGACCTCCGTGCCGCCCTCGACGGCCGTACACCTCCGCCGCCCGCTCCCCACCGACGGGCTCGGCGCACCGCCAGCCTGCCTATCCGATAGACGACAAGGACGTCGACAGATGTGCCTGCACCAGCCGCCCTGCCCGGCGGCCGACACCGCCGAACGCGACACAGCCCACATCGTGGCCTCCCATCCGGAACAGGGCTGGAGCCTGTTGTGCAACGGCATTGTGCGTTTCGACGACACCGGCGAACTCCTGCCTGACGGACGGATCGTCGCGCCATTCCGCACCGCCGGGGCCGCGGCGTGAGCACGGTCGGGGATCTCGCGCCGGCCGGGGCACTGGTCGTGGGGACCTACCTGCGCACGCTGCGCCAGGAGCAGGGCCTGCCGCTGAGCCGCGCCGCCGACATTCTCAGCGAGCCCAGTGCGACTGTGCGCGAGATCGAGACCGGGAATCTGTGTCCGGACGAGGTGATGGTCCAGGCGCTGCTGAAGGCCTACGGCGCCACCGAACGCCATCACGCCCAGGTTCTGATGCGGCTTCTCGACGACGCAGCCCGGGGGCAGGAGGTCAGCTACGACGCAGGGCCCGGCTGGCTGTCGCGGCTGAGCGCCTGCGAACGTGCCGCCCACGCGCTCGTTACCTTCAGCGCCTGGTTCATCCCCGGCCTTCTCCAGATTCCGGCCTACGCCACACTGTGGCGCTCCCTCCAGCACGGCGGACACCCGCCGAGCAGGGCCGAAACCGCGGCCCGCCGCCTTCCGGCCCACTGCGGCAAGACCATGACCGTCCTGCTGGACGAGTCCGTCCTGATGCGCGCCATCGGCGGCCCCGTCCTGATGCGCGACCAGCTCACCCACGTCCTCGCGTCCGCCACGGACGGCTCCATTCGCGTGCTCATCATCCCGCTGGCCTCCCCCCTCGTTCTTCCCCTCGGCACCCTGAGCGAGCTCTTCCTGACCCGACAGCGCCTGTACGTGCAGGAGGTCCAAGGCACGACCTACTCCACCGGGCACAGCCACGGCGCAGTGGGGCATCGGTTCTTGGAGGCCGCGTTGGACAACGCCCTCAGCCCCAAGGTCAGCCTCACCCGCCTGCGCGAGGCCCGGGACGCCTTCGCCGCCGCGGCCGCAGCGGTGCGCACCTCCGTGGCTGCGCGGAAGGAGGTGGCGCGGTGAGGGCAGAGCCGACGTTTCTGACCGAGCCCCCGGGGTGCACCCGGCCCGCCCCAGGGCACTCCGCGCAGCGTCTTCAGGCGCTCTTGGCTCCCTCTCCTCCGTACCGGCTGACCGTGCAGCAGGTCCTCGATGCGCTGGACTTGCTTGCCGCGGCCACCAGCACCGGCGGCCCCATCACCTGCGTGATCGGGGTGCCCGGTCCCTCGGGCGCGCTGACCCCGGCGGAAACCCTGGCCGCCCATCATCGGGTCCCGTTCCATCCGGTCGGCGAGCTACCGGACCAGAGTTGGGCCGATCGGATCCTAGTGGTCTGCGACAGCGACCGCGCTCCCGAATTACGGCATGCCGTCGACGGGTTGGAGGCGGGACTCACCCAGGGCGGGCGCGTCGAGACAGCCGTTCTCGTATCCCACCGCGCCTGTGCCCCCAGGCCGGACTGGTCGGTCTGGAGGACAAGCGCCACCGTCCTCTTCCCCTGGGACCCGAGTCATCCGGACTCGGGTCCCACGCGGCACCTCCCCGACCCGCGGGAGGTACACCGCTCATGACCGTGCACACCTTGCATCCATGCACCGCGCTCGCCCGCAGGCCTGCCAGGCCGAGGCGAGCCGCAGCCGTGCGCCGCACGCAGCGAAAGGGCTTCGATGACGACATCGCACGCTGACGAACTGCGTCTGATGCTGGTCAACCTCGAGCACGACGGCGGGCCAGAACCCTCCCCTGGCGTGTTACCGGAACGGTGGCGCCAGGCGTACGAGGAAATCCTCGCGCCCAGGAAGCCGGACTGGCTGGCGGTCACCGAGCTGACGTACTCCCAGACCGGGCCCCGCGCGAGCACCGACGAGATCGCCGCCGCGACCCGGCGGTGGGACGCCGCCCAACGCACCCTGGGCATGCGGGGCTTCCGTGCGCCGATGGGGCAAGGCCGCAACCCGACCGGTCTGCTCGTCCGGGAGAGCACGTTCACCATCCACGCCGACTACGAACACCGCTTCATCTGGCGCACTCCGCCCACCAACGTGGTCATCGGCCTGCCGGACGTGCCCGAGACACCGATCGTCACCGCCTCCTTCCACGGCTCGTTCTGCTCCCCCCAGGGCCGGGAGCGGGAGTACGAGGAACTGACAGCCCTCGTCGACAAGGTCAAAGCCCAGCACGGCCGCGACCCGGACCGCACCCGGGCCGGCTGCTGGCTGTTCGGCGACACCAACGAGTACCCGGTGCCGACCGGCGAGGTCGTACCCGAGATCGACTGGGAATCCCCGGACATCACCGACCTCGTGCACCGGCGCCACCGAGCCCGCAGGCAGCCCGACGGGACGTGGAAAAGCTGTACGTTCCTGGACGAGTTGATGACGGACTGCGGCATGCACGACCCCGCTCGCTTCGCCGCCCGCCGCAACGACAAGCCGGAGGCCCTGAACGCGACCGCAGGGCACCGTGCCATCGGCCAGGGCGGCGGCCGACGCATCGACCGCGGCTACATGGACGCCTGGACCGTGCAGGCTGTCGAGGACGTCAACGTGATCGACATGACCGGCGTCAGCGACCACCACGCGCTGGAAGTGGTCCTCTCCCGGCCGGCGCTCGTCGAGGCACTGCGCCGGGCCTTCGAGCCCCTGGCCGCAGGAGAGCTCGTCACCTGAGTCTCCGGACAGCTGTCCTGGGCCCGGCCTGCCATGCAGAATTCCGCAGCCTCCGTCCCTTTGTCCCCGAAAGGCAATCCACCATGCCGCTCACGCCACTCGCCCCCAAGACACCCCTTGTCGGAGAAGCGCGCGTGAAATACGCGGCTGAACTCGCCGAGCAATACAACAACAACGACAGTATCCGCACCCTCATGGCCGCCTCCGGGCGCTCCTACGGATTCATACACAAGCTCCTTGAGGAAGCCGGGGTGACCTTCCGCCAGCGCGGAGGAGTCCGCCGTACAAAGCTCCGCGAAAACTGAATTCTGCCCTGCCAAGCGAGACCTCAACATGGGGGGATCATGAACGCCATCACTGTCCTGAGCTGGAATTTCGAGAACAACGGGAAAAAGGACCCGACGCGACGCCGTGACGGCTATCAGACGCTCGCCAGCCTGAGCCCGGACCTGGTGTTTCGCCAGGAGATGTGGGATGCGGGGCAGGACGGCAAGCAGGTCATGTCCGAGGCCGAGAACCTCCTCGGGATGCGGGGCTGGCTCGGCGCCTCCAGTTGCACGGCCATCTTCGCCAGCAACGACTTCACGCCCGTGCGGGAATGGTCCACCAGCTTTCCGTACGTGCTGCCACCGACCGCACTGACCCTGCGGTACACGCCTGCTGGCGACCGAGCACTCCCCCTCGTTGCGGTGTCCTATCACCTCAACTACGCCAGCACGGCCCACCGGCTCGCCGAGACAGAGTGGCTCAGCACATGGGCCGACAAGAAGTGGCAGATTCCTGACCGGCCCTCCGTCACCTTGCCCGCGCTCATGGGGGGCGACAACAACTCCTACCCGGTCCCCGGAATTCCCGGTGATCCGGCGCTTCCGGAACTGGAAGCAATCCAGGACCGGCCACACCGCCTGCACCGGTCCTACGTCGGCGCGGACGGCGCCCGGCGGATGGATACGCGACCGGACGAAGCACTGCGCACCGCTGGTCTGCAGGACGTTGCCCGCCATCGTGCCCTCGCCGGGGATGCGGGCGCGGTGGCGCGGACGGTGAACGCCTGTGACACGCACGGACCGGACTCGCGGATCGACCGGGTGTACGCCACGCCGGAGCTGCTGCCGGCCGTCGTGTCGGTCGATGTGATCGAGGTCCCCCTCGATCTGTCCGACCACCACATCGTGCGTGTGTGCCTGGACGCCGACGCGCTGATCGACGCCCTGAGAGCTCCCTTCGCCGCGGCGCCCTGACGGCTCGGCGGGGAGAGGGCACGAGGCGGCCTGCGGACGCCATCGCCGAATCTGGTGACACGGCCACCCGCGAGGGTGATTGTTCGACGGCTGCGGCACAGGCCGCCCTTATCCCGTCGCGGCCAGATCAAGCGAATCGAAGTCCAGTGCGACAGATCGCCCGGAAATGGCCGTGACGCCACACCGGAGGGGGTCGTTTCCCCCGGTGTTCCACTCATTCGTTCGACATGAAGGGGTGCGATGCAGTGCAGACCCGATCACCTGATGCGCAGCCAGGTATTCGAACGCGACCGGTGTTGCCCCGTCAACCCGGCTCCTCCGGCAGGCGTGCACCTGGAGGCAGGCCGATGAGCGGGAACACGGTGATGCCGCCCGAGGTGGACCTCTGGGTGAAGCGCAAGGTGCCTGGTGTGGAGTTCATTGCCGACGCTCCCTGGCCGCGCCGGTCCAGTTCGCGGGTGTGGCGCGTGCACCTGCGGACGCACTCCGTCTACGTCAAGGTGAGCCGGAACGCGCTCCGCTACCAGCGTGAGGTGTATGCCTACCGGCATGCTGCGGCAGCGCTCGGCGCGGGCCGGGCGCCGCGGCTGCTCGACACCGATCCTCGCTTGGGCGTGATCATGACGTCGGCGCTGCCGGGCTCCCGGGTTCTGGGGCTGAAACTGCGGACGGGGCAGGAGCGGACGGTGCATTCGCTCGCCGGCGGCCTGCTGCGGCGTTGGCACGAGCTGGAGCACCCCCATCCCGCGGCCCGCGCCCGCGCGATCGCGGATGTCGACGAAAAGGTGGAGGCGGCGGCCGCCCATGTGCCGAAGGTCGCTCATCTCCTGTCCGACCGGCACAGGAGCGGGATCGAGCGGGCCGGACAGGTACTGCGGCTACTCGCCCCCTACCTGCCGCTCGGATTTCGCCACGGTGACTTCCAGGCCAGGAACTGGCAGTGGGACGGCGCGGTGCGGACCCTCGGGCTCTTCGACTTCGAGGAGTCTGGCAGCGGCATAGCGGTCGAGGACTTCGTGTGGCTGGCCGCCGACACGTGGCCCTCGCAACCTCATCTCCAGACCGCGTGCCAAGCGGGATACGGCCGCGATCTCTCCGCTGACGAGGCCCGTGCACTGGACGCCTACTCGGTGCTGGCCGCCCTCGACGACCTGCAGTGGGCGCACCGCAACAACGACGGTGCCGAGATCGCCCGGGCAGTGAGCATCCTCGAGCGGGTGAGTGCCCGACTGCTCTGAGTCCGTCCGGCCCGACCGCACGGATCACTCCTGCCCGTTCCGACGCCGCGCCCCGTACCGTCACCTGCTGGAGGCAGTCCCCACCATGCACGCCCCCGAATCTTCCGATCCCGGCCTCGATACCCCCTCCCCTCACCCCTGGCCGGTGCCCCACTCCGCGCGGCCACGCGCCGGGACGTGCCCGCTGGCCCTGAGAAGGAGAGGGTGCGCAGCGCGGCCGCGGACGACGCCCTGCACGTCGCTTCCGGTGCGGTCCGGCGCCGCGGCAGGCGAATCCGTGGGGAGGCGGCGATGAGTGAACAGACCGACGTGGACAACGGCGAGACAACGGCCGAGGTGCCGCGCCCGCGCGCCGAGATCCTCCCCCCACCGCCCGCCACGACGCCCAGCATCGTGCAGAACGGGGACGAGGAGGCGATGGTCGAGGCCTGGTGGCTGCTGCACCAGGGCGCGGCCGCCCGTGCCAGCGTGTGGCAGATCCTGGGCGAGCTGCCCCGCACCGTGCGGCAGGTCGGCGGCTTCGCCTGGCGGGCGAACCGAACTGCAACCGTCGCCCTGGTGGTGCTGCAGACCGCCTCGGCCGTGTTGTCCGCCTTCGGGCTCGTCGCAACGGTGGGGGTGGCGCAGCACATCTTCGCCGACGGCCCCACCCCTGACCGGGTGCGCGCGGCTGCACCCCAACTGCTGCTTGTTGTCGTCCTGTTGTCCCTGCGCGCGGCGCTCGAGTACGGAGTCACGGTCGCGCAGGGGAAGCTGACTCCCTTGATCCGGGCCGCTCTGGAGCGCGACTTCTACCGCCTCACCTCGCATGTGAAGCTCGAAGCGGTCGACAGTCCGACCTGGCAGGACGAGTGTTACCGAGCCCGCAACCAAGGGCTCCACTACGCACGGCAGATCGTCGGTCACGTCGTGACGCTCGCCGCTGCCGCGCTCGTACTCGTCGGCACCGCGAGCGTCCTTGCCGTCCTGCATCCGCTGCTGTTGCTCCTGCTGCCGCTGTCCGTCCTGCCTGTCGGCGCGGCCGCGGTGAAGTCGGCAAAGGCCCGGTTCCACAGCTTCCGCCAGTTCAACGAGATGTCCCGGCGCACCGACGTGTTCTCGTGGCTGATGCTGGACCGCGACACGGCAGCCGAACTGCGCTCCCACACCGCCCAGCGGGCACTGCTGGACGAGCACGCCCGGCTCACCGAGCAGATCACCGCCGAGGACATCCGGTTGAACCTCGCCGAAGCCCGCATGTCCCTGATCGGCAGGAGCGCCGGGGGAATCGGCACCGGCATCACCTACGTGGTCCTTGGCCTGATGCTGATCCACGGCTGGCTGCCACTCGCCGCTGGCGCGGGCGCCGTCCTGGCTCTGCAGAGTGCCCGCTCGTCCATGACCCGCGTCGTGGACGTCGCCCACCTGCTGTACGAGACCAGCCTGTGGGTGGGAGATCTGCTGGAACATCAGCAACGCTGCCGAAACCTGCTGCCGCGCCGAACCGGGGTCGCGGCCCCCGACACCATCACGACCATCACCCTCGACGACGTGCACTACACCTACCCCGGCAAGGACACACCCGCTCTCGCCGGGATCAGCCTGACTCTGCACGCCGGGCAGACGGTCGCCTTCGTCGGAGCCAACGGATCAGGAAAGAGCACCTGCTCAAAACTGCTGGCCGGCCTGTACGACCCCACGGACGGCGAGATCCTCTGGGACGACGTGCCCACAACGCACTACGACACGGAATCCGTACAGGCCCAGGTCGCCTCGGTCCTGCAAGATCCGACCCGGTACCCCTTCTCCGCCCTGTCCAACATCACTGTCTCCAGAGGGACCCTGACAAGGGCGGAACCACAGCGCGTCCTCGACGCCGTTGTCGCTTCCGGGGCCGACCAGGTCATCGCCGGCCTCCCGGGCACCTGGTCCGCCACGCTGTCCAAGCGGTTCCGCGGCGGCCAGGAGCTGTCGGCGGGCATGTGGGCGAAGGTCGCGGTGGGCCGCGGCGAGTACAAGGATGCGCCGGTGCTGCTGCTGGATGAGCCGACGGCCAGCATGGACCCGCGCGCTGAACACGCCGTCTACCAGACCGTGCTGCGCGGCAAGCGCCGCCCCGACCGGATCACCGTGCTCATCTCTCACCGGCTCGCGTCCGTCATCGACTGCGACCACATCTACGTCTTCGACAACGGCCAGATCATCGAATCCGGCACACACCAGGAGCTGCTGAGTCTCAAGGGCGAGTACGCAGCGATGTTCGCCCTCCAGGCCGCCGGCTACCAGGCCACCGAGGTCGCGGACACATGACGCTTCCCCTTGCCCGTCTCCCGACGAACGACTGACGAGCCCGATGACCGTCTCACCCGTGTCCAGGTGTCCACGGTCCGCGGACGACCCCGACGGCCTGGACAGAACCCCAACCTCCCCGAGCATGTAAGGAACCAGCGTGCCGCCCACCCGACCCCACGTCCGGAAGGTCGCCGACACCGCGCCGGACGGTCATCCTCAGCTACGCGAGGCTCCGTCCGGCGCCGGTCGGCCGTGTGACGAGGCGCCCGAAGGGACCGAACTCCACATCATCGGAGTCCACCTCTACCTCCAGAACTCGCACGGCCAGATCCTGCTGGGCCTGCGTCACCCGGACTCCAAGTTCGGGGCGAACGAGTGGCACTTCCTGGCTGGGCACTGCGAGCGAGAGGCCGCGGTCAGATGCCTGGTCAGAGAGGCGGAGGAAGAGGCGGGTCTACTCGTCGATCCCGACAGCGTCGAGCTCGTACACGTAATCCACCACAGCGACTCGCCGACTGCGCGGCCGCGCATCGGGCTCGTGTTCCGGGCCCACTCATGGTCCGGCACCCCGAAGCTCCTGGAGCCCGACCGGTGCGTGGAGTGGCAGTGGTGGGACCCGACGGATCTTCCATCCGCCGTTGTGCCGTACAGCCGAGTGGCGATCGAAGGGATCGTCACCGGGCGTCTGTACTCGGAGACGGGATGGGGCGAGTAGGCGGTGAGCACCCTGGACACGAGCCCGGCACAGGCCGGCCCGGGCACAAAGCAGGAGGCGCGACCAGCCGATGGGGACGCGCCCGTGGACACCGCGGCCGCGCGGGCGGCGATGGTCACCCGGCTCGAAACGGAAGGCGCGCTGGGCGCGGGGCTCGTACGGGATGCGCTGCTGGTGCTGCCTCGTGAGCGACTGATGCCGCAGGCCTACGTGCGTCGCAACGCCCGGGAGGAAAAGCCGGGCCGTTGGGACCTGTTGGACTGGGCGGAGCCGCAGGACCAGCCCGAGCTGCTCGGGATTCTGTACGGCGGGGCCAGCGTGCTCGTCCAGCACAACGGGGAGCGACTGGTGGGACGAGCCCGCGGGTCGCGGTCGGGCGAGTCGATCACGTCGGCGGCCACGCTGATGAGCCTGACCACCGCGCTCTTGGAGGAGCTGGATCTGCGCCCCGGTCAGCGGGTGCTGGACGTCGGCACGGGCGCGGGGGTGACGGCCGCAGTGGCCTGCCATGTGTGCGGCGACGAGGGAGTGGTCACCCTCGACCGGGACCAGCACCTCGTCGAATCGGCCGCGCTGCGGCTCGGCGACCTCGGCTTCCAGCCCGAGGTGGTGTGTGGCGCTGGTGAACAGGGAGTGCCGGGACGGCAGTTCGACAGGATTCTCATGTCGTACACAGTCGATCACGTACCGCCCGCCCTGGTCGCGCAGCTCGCGCCCGGGGGCCGGCTGCTGGCGCATGTGACCACGGCCTCCCCATCGTGGCCCGCCCTTGCGATCGTCGAGCGCACCGCCGACGAGGAGATCCAGGCGGAGCTGCGGGCCGTGGAGTTTGCCCACCAGGCCGGCCGTGATCTGGAGAGGATCTGGCTCAGCGAGGAGTTCCGGCAGCGTATCGCCGCCGAGCCGGGCACCTGGACGCAGCGGAGCAAGCTGAGGCCGCCGGCCGACAGCGACCGGGGCCTGTGGCTTGCGGCCGACCATCTACTCGGCGGACTGGTAAGGGACTTCGGCGCCGATCACCTGGTGATCGGGGCGCCCGGCTGCGGATCCTGGCTGCGGGTCGAGCCGACCGGCCCGACGCGGTGGAACGTGAGCATCCAAGGGCCCCGGGACATTTGGAAGGAAATCCAAGACCTCGCCGTTCGATGGCGGGCGGCAGGCTCACCCGACCGCTACGGCCTCGTCATCGCCCCGGACGGCGGGCAGCGCGTCCGGTCGCCGTGCGGCCGCTTGACCTGGCACCTGCCCGTCCCCCGTCCAACTGCTCAGGGAGTTGCCTCGTGACCGGTCCCCGCACGTCCTCTCCAGGCCGCACACCGGAGCAGCATCCCCTGTTCGGGGCTGCGGCCACCGACTACGAGCGCTACCGGCCCGGTGTTCCGACGCCTGCGGTACAACTGCTGGCCGACGTGCTGCAGGGCCGGCCGAACCCGGTCCTCCTGGACCTGGGCACGGGCACCGGGCAGGTGCCCCGGGCGCTCCTGTCCGCCGCACCCGGGTTGGCGCACATCGAGGCGGTCGACTCCAGCCAGCAGATGCTGGACCAGGCCCGCGACGCTCTCGCGCCGAAACTGGGCGGCTGCACCCTCCGCCTCGTCCACGCAGCGGCCGAGGCGTACACACCGCTGCCCGGAGACGAGGCGCACTCCCCGGACTTGATCACCTGCTGCCGGGCGTTCCACTGGATGAACCGTGCGGCGGTGCTGGCGATGGCGGACCGGGTGGCCGCGCCGGACGCCGCTGTCGCGATCATGGGCGACGGTAGCCTGTGGACCCATGAGGCGGACTGGACCCGGGCGCTCCGCGAACTAATCCAGCACTACCTGGGCGCCGAGCGCCGGGCCGGCACTGGTGCCGCCTACCGTGAGCCTGGCCGCTCGTACGAGGAGGACCTCGCCGCATCGGCGTGGAATGAGGTCACCGAGCACGCCTTCCCCGTGGACCGTGCCTGGGCGCCGAAGGATGTGATCGGCTACCTGCGCAGCACGTCCTTCGCGGGCCCGGAGCTTTTCGGCGAACAGCACGCCGCCTTCGAGGCCCAGGCCCGGACGCTGCTCGACGCCCACGCCTGCGGTGGTTCCCTCATTGAGCACGCCGTCTTCACGGTCCTCCTCGCCCGGCGCGGCGGAGGTGCGCGGTGAACACAGGGCAGCGGCACACCGAGCCGGTGGACGTTCATCTGATGCTGCTGCGCGAGGGTGCGCAGGGGCTGGAGGTCTTGCTGTCGCGGCGGGCGGGGCAGGTGTATGCGGCCGGGCTGTGGCACCTGCCGTCCGGGCACCTGGACGGCCCGCACGAGGACGTCGTAGACGCTCTGGTGCGTGAGGCACGCGAGGAGACCCGTGTCGTCATCGTCCCGGGCGACGTGCGGGGAGCCGTCGTTGTCCACCACCGCAGCCCGGGCGGCGCCTCGCGTAGCGGCTACTTCTTCGAGGTCCGCAACTGGCTCGGGGAGCCGCACGTCGCCGAGCCGGACGTATGCGACGCCATGATGTGGGCGCGGCTCGACGCCCTGCCGGACGGGATGGTGGCGTACTGCCGTGCTGGCCTGGACGCCTACCGCGCTGGCGCCCGGATCGCCGTGCACTTCCAGTTGCCCGGTGACGCCATCGCCTACGAACCCGGCGCAGACCGTCTGCGCCTGGTCCCGGACGCGACCGGCCCGGCCTGCGGCACCCGTCCCGATGCTGCCCTCGAGGCCTTCGCGCAGCGCGCGGTGGGCCGGATCACTGAGTGGACCGACACCTCGTGGACAAGGGAGAACAGCCGCGTCTGGCGTGTGCGGGGTGCCGGCGGCGGCACCTGGTACGTGAAGGCCCATCAGAACGACAAGTTCCATGGCCGGGAGGTCCGGGCGCTGCGGACCTGGGCCGGGTCGCTGGGTTCGGCCGCGCCCCGGCTGGTGGCCGCCGACGCGGAACTGCGGGCCGTCGTGGTCACCGCGCTGCCCGGCCGGCCCCTGCACGGCAGGATCCTCGCCCCGGCTCGGGAGCGAGAGGTCTTCCGCCGGATTGGTGTGCTCGCGCGCCGTATCCATGAGGCCTCGCCTCCGCGGCCCGCTCCCGCGGGCAGCGGCCCGGCCGTCGATAAGGCCGACCGGCACCTGGAGGCGGCGCGCCCTCATCTCGCCCCTGGCGATGAGGAGTTCGTTCGTGCGTTGGTCCGACAGGCCGAGGACCGGCCGCTGGAGTGGGTGGAGACCCACGGCGACTTCCAGCTCCGCAACATCCTGCACAACGACTTCGACGCCCCCGAGGACGCCGAGGACAGCGTGGCCGTGATCGATCTGGAGCGGAGCGAACCGGGTCCTGCGGTGCGCGACCTGGTCCGTCTGTCCGATGCCTGGGCCAGTCGGCCTGACCTGTATGAGGCGTTCATGGATGGGTACGGCAGGCCCCTGACGGCTGCCGAGGAAGCCCGCCTGGTCATCGACACGACGCTCGATGCGGTGAGCGGCATCCAGTTCGGTGCCGCCCACGGCCATCCGGAGCTGGTCGAACGGGGCCACCGGGCGCTGGCCCGCCTGCGCGCCGAGCACGAAGCCAACTCGCCTGCGGGAGATCCTTCATGAGCCGCGACAATTCGCCCGCACTTACCGTCGGGGCGCCGGGCGCCGTGCAGCAGGCGCCGGTCCGCGCGGCGGCGCCTGCCGATGCCGAGGCCATCGTGCGAATGCGCTCCGAGTACATCCTGTCCGAGCCGTTGAGCGAGGAGTGGATCCGGCGGTGCACGGCCCAGCTGGCGCCTCGGCTGGCCACGGGCGGGGATGCGCGGGCGTTCGTCATCAACGCCCCGGACGGTTCGATGGCCGCCTGCGCCCTCGGCCTGATCCATCCCGTGCTCCCGGCGCCCGCCTATCCCAAGGGGCTGGCCGCGCGCGTGCATGCCGTCGCCACACACCCGGGCTTCCGGCGTCGCGGCTACGCCCGGGCGGTGGTGACCGCGCTCCTCGAGCAGCTCCATGCCGAACACATCACGCTGTTCGAGCTCCACGCCAGTGAGGAGGCCGCCCCGCTGTACCGCGACCTGGGGTTCGCCAGCAGTGCGGCGCTGATGCGGATGACGCGCCTGGAAGTGTCGGCCGCCATGGGCGAGCAGGCAGCCAGCCGCGGCCTGCCGGAGGGCGGCGAGGGCTCCGGGTGGATGCCGCCCGAGGTCTATGCCGAGACGGTGCTGAAGGCGACCTGTTTCGCGTGCCTGTACTTCACCGACGAGGACGACCAGCCGCTGCAGTTGCATTCCGTCTACTCGCCCGCGCACCCGTGGCAGCTGGTGGGCGGCACGATGGATCCCGGCGAGCGGCCTTTTGGCACGGCGGTGCGTGAGTGCCGGGAGGAGACCGGGCTGACGGTGTCTGGCCCGCCGCGTCTGCTGGCGACGGTGTACGGGCTGCCCGGTGCCGAGTGGCCCTACAGCACGCTCGGCCTGGTCTTCGACGGCGGCCGGCTCACCGCAGATCAGATCCGCGGCATAGTGCTGGATCCGCGTGAGCACGACGAGGCGCGCGTGCTTCCCCTGGCCAAGTGGGAGGCGCTGATGCCGCCTCGCGACTTCGCCCGGCTGAGCGCCGTGGCCGAGGCCCGTCGCACCGGCGTGGCCGCCTATTTCGACGCCTGGGACTGGGGGACCGAGTGAGCAGCATTGTGTTGATGTCCGATCGGCGGATCGCCGCGATCCCCCTCACGGACTGTGGCGAGGGGCTCGTGGACGTGCGGGTGCACGGTCTGAAGGTCGATGCCCGCAAGCAGGATGCGGCCGGGGCCTTTGCCCACGTGCGGCAGGGGGTGCTGACCCGGCTGCTGCACGCCCAGTCACTGCTGCCCACCGGGGTGGATCTGCTCTTTGTCGAGGGGTATCGGCCGCCGGCGTTGCAGCGGAGGTACTTCGAGGAGTACTCCGACGAGTTGGCCCGCACCCATCCGGACTGGCAGGCCGCCGCGATCCGGGAGGCCGCTAGCCGTTTCGTGTCGCCTCCGGAGATTGCGCCGCACTCCGCCGGTGCGGCTGTCGACGTGACGCTTGTCGACCACCAGGGCCGCGAGTTGGACATGGGTGTCCGGGTCAATGCGTCGCCGGAGGAGTCGGCGGGCGCCTGCTACACCGATGCCGTCGGTCTCAGCGATCGGGCCCGTACGAACCGGGACACCCTCAAGGCCGCGCTGTCCGCGGCCGGACTGGTCAACTACCCGACCGAATACTGGCATTGGTCATATGGCGACCGATATTGGGCGTTCGCCACTAAACAGCCGTTCGCCCTGTACGGGCCTCTTGTGCTGCCGCGGCAGCACGGCACTACCCGCCGTTGACGTATCAGGAGAGGGATCTGTGGGATACACGCGGACTGACTGGTCCAAGCACTACGCCGATGGGAATGGCTTCCGACAGCTCGGGGACAAGGAGAAGGCCCTGCTCGCCGAGCACGCACCGGCCCCCGCCGGTGGCCGGGCCCTCGATGCGGGCTGCGGCACCGGCGAGTTGGCGGTGTTCCTGGCCTCGCTCGGTTACACCGTGGACGCTGTGGACTTCGCCGAAGGCGCCCTCGATCGGGCCCGGGCGGAGCACGCTGCGGTCGAGGGGGTTCGCTGGCTATGTCTGGACCTTGAACGCGACGACCCGGAACCGCTCCACGAGGACGGGTACGACCTGGTCACGCTGCGCTTGATGTATCCCTTCCTGGCCAACCGGATGAGTGCCGTGCACGCGCTCGGTGAGCGGCTGCGGCCCGGCGGCGCCCTCGTCGTGATCACCCCGGTGGTCGAGCACACGCCTGAGGAGCGCCGCAGGATCGCTCTCGATGAGGACGAGATCGCTCTGCTCACCGAGGGGTGGGAGACGGTCGAGCGGTTGGAAGCGGACCAGCTCGCCGTCCTGGTCCTGCGCGGCCCCTGCCACACCGGCACCCGGGCGGTGGAGCGGCAGCGACCGCCCACCGGTCTGGCCGTGACGGGCGCCCTCGCGGTCGTCACCGACGAGGCCGGCCGGGTCCTCCTCGGGCGCTCGCACCGGGGAATGTGGGAATTGCCAGGAGGTAAGAGCCACGGCTCGGAGTCTTTCGAGGCGGCCGCGGTACGCGAACTCGCCGAGGAGACCGGGCTCACCGCCGAGGCCGAAAACGCGTATGTGGTGACGATGCTCGCCGACGCCGCCGCCGGCGTCCCGCGGCTCACGGCGGTCGTCCGCATCACCGACTGGTCCGGCACCCTCGCCAACCCGGAGGCGGACAAGTTCGCCCGCTGGGAGTTCGTCGACCTGCACGCCCTCGCCTGCGCCGGTGCCGTGTTCGTCCCGGCCGCCCAGACGCTGGATGCCGTGTGGCCCGGAATCATCCCCGACCTGCCGCCCGTGCACTCCTACCTGCTCGCCGTCGAGCAGCCGCCCGTGCCGGGTGAGCCGGCGGCGGCGGCCCGGCTGCGTCAGGCGATGGCCGAGATGGTGATCGACGGTGGCTGGGCCCCGTCCGATCCGGTCCGCGATGCGCTGCGGACCGTGCCGCGTCACCGCTTCGCCCCGGAGGCGAGCCTCGCGGACGCGTACGACGGCGGCGACCGGGACGTGATCACCCGGCGCGATGAGACCGGAGCGGCGATCAGCTCGGTGTCCGCGGCGTGGCTCCAGGCTGACATGATCGAGGCTCTGTGCCTGACGCCGGGCGCGGTCGTGTTCGAGGCGGGATCCGGCGGCTATAACGCCGAGTTGATCGCCCACGTCGCCGGGCCCGATGGACGCGTGGTCACCGTCGACATTGACCCCTGGGTGGTGCGCCGCACCCGCCGGTTCCTTACAGAGGCCGGCAGCGGCCGGGTCACCGTCGTCGAAGCCGACGCGGCCCTCGGCGCACCCGCCCGCCTCGTGCCCCGCGGCGGCTTCGACGCCAGCGTGGTCACCTACAACTGCTGGGACATCGCCCCGGCTTGGTGGGAGCATTTGGCCGAGGGCGGACGCCTGGTCCTGCCGCTGGAGATCGGCGGCTACACCCGGGCGATCGCCTTCGAGCGGCGTGGGCAGGTGCTGGAGGCGCGGCACTTCACGTACTGCGGGTTCGTCCGCGACCAGGGACAGCAGGCCCGCAGTATTCCGGTTGCCACCCTGCTCGGCGGCGGCCTGACGCTTCGCTTCGAGCACGGCACCGCCGCTGACACGGACGGCCTGGAGGAGGCGCTGCGCGGGGCGCGGCATGAGGTCGCCACCGGCGTGACCACGGGGGCAGGGGTCTTCTTCGGCTCCCTGCAGCTGTACGCGGCCACCACGCTGCCCGGCTTCTGCCGGCTGGCCGCCCACCAGGACCCGGACCAGGGCGTGACCGGCATCGCGAAGGGCCGTGACGTACCCGCGATCGTCGGCGGTGCTTCGCTCGCCTACCTCACTCATGTCCAGATTCAGGATGGCGAACGCCGCGAGGACAAGAAGTGGGAGTGGGTGGTCCGCGCCTTCGGCGAGCAGGGCCCGCGACTCGCCGAGCAACTGGCCATCACAGTGCGGGCCTGGGACCGCCACGTGCGCGCCGACGACAACAGCAAGCACGCTGATCCCGCCTTGACGGTCTACCCGGCCGGGACGCCTGACGATCTGCTGCCCGCAGGGGACGTCCTGGACAAGGAGCACTGCCGCCTGGTGTTCCGGTGGCCGGGGCGTGACGCGCTGCTCCCCCGCCCCGTTGAGCGCCGCGAAGGCCGCCGTAGCGGCGGAGGGGGTGTGACGGTGGAACCGGCAGTGCGCGAGGCGGTGTTCGCCCCGCCGACGGAACACAACGACGGGGAGCGGATGCGGCGCGCGCACGCGGCTGCCGCGCGCCAGTTCCAGGTGCCGGTGTCGGGGCCGGAGGTGTGGGGGTGGCAGGGCCGCACCCTGGGACGCCGGGCCGGGGACTGCTGGTTGCGGGTCGTCGCCGCCGCGGTGGACAAGGCCGGCGGACGGCTGTGGGAGGGCACGGCGCTCGCGGACACGGCAGTTCCCCGGCCGGTGCCCCGGCCCCGGCTGCGGGGCCTGCTCGACTGGAGCGCCGACGATCAGGCCTACCGTGCCGAGCTCACCGAATACGTCGGCGCGCGTCCGCTCGCCGACGGCACCCCCGCGCTCGCAGGGGACGTGCCCCTCCCTGACTCATGGTGGGCGGATCTGCGCGCCGCTCTGGACACGCTCGCCGCAGTGCCCACTGATCGGGAGTCGGTACGGCAGCGGTGGGTCGACACCAACTTCCGCCGGTTCCTCGGTATCGACCCGATGCAGATTCACGACTACACCACCGGCCACGGTGATCTGCACTGGGCGAATCTCACGAAGGCCCCTTTAGTGATCTTCGACTGGGAGAACTGGGGCCGACTGCCCGTCGGCTATGACGTGGGCCTGCTGCACGCCTACTCCCTTGCCGCGCCCGTGACCGCGGCGCGGATTCGCCGCGAGTTCGCCCACGTCCTTGACACTGCTTCCGGCCGGGCCGGGGAACTTGTCGCGCTCGGCCAGCTCCTGCAGGCGTGCCACAGGGGCGTCCACCCGGTTCTCGCCCCGCTCATCGCCCGCCGGGCCGAGTACCTGACCGGCACCCCCGTACCCGCTCCCTGACCAACCCGGAGCCCGACCGTGCACCAAGTAACCCGGCCAGCGAAGCCGAACGAGGAGACCATGCCCAGCGCACCCCACCCGCCCGGACCCGACCACCCCACCGGCGCCGCCGACTCGGGCGACCGCTCCGACAGTGACGCGGCATCGGCAGCCAGCGCCGCTGAACCGACACTCAAGGTGCGAACCGGGCGCTGCGAGTGCGGCCACACAAGGTACGAGGTGACGGGTGATCCGGACGACCCGCATCTGTGCTCGTGCCGGCATGAGACGCGCATCTCCGGCGGGCCCGCCGTCCTGTGGGTCGGATTCCGCAAGGACAGCCTGAAGTGGGTCGGGCCGGGCGGCGAGCCGACCTGGTATCCGAGCTGGCCGACCTTGCACCGCGGCTTCTGCCCTCGCTGTGGGAGCCAGCTCGTCTCGGTCGCCGACGGCTCGGACATGGTCATGGTGACCGGCTTCAGCCTCGACGACCGCAGCGGCACCGATCCCGTCGGTCATTCGCACAGCAAGGAGGCGGTGCCGTGGATGACCATCGCTCTGGCCCCCGACCCGCGTGCCCCGCAGCCGGACACGACGTCAGCATGAGGGTCGCAGAGCAGATGATCACCGCGGTCGCCGGGACACTGATCCTGGCGTACGGCGTGCACCCGGCTGAGGTGACCCAGATCCCAGTCGGCACCGCGACCTGGAATTACTTGGTGACCACCGGGTCGGGGCGCCGGTACTTCGCCAAGGTCTACCTCTGCCACGCCTCCGTGGCTCGGGAGCGGGAAGCGGTGGAGCTCGCCGCCTTCGCGCGCAGCGGCGGTGTGCCGGTGCCCGCTGTCCACCCCACCCGCGAGGGCGCTCTGGTCGAGAAGGTGGGCCGGTTGCCGATGTCCCTGTGGGAGTACGTAGACGTTGCCGAGACCGCTGAAGGCGGTCTTGCTGGTGCACGGTGGCCGGCGGTCGGGACGGTTCTGGGACGGCTGCACCGCCATCTCGGCACCCACCCCGCGGCCGTGCCGCGGGTGCGGGATGGTGCCGAGGTATGTGACCTGAAGCGGGCACGGGCGCGGTTCGAACATCTGGTCAGCGAGTACGGTCGCTGCGGCCGACTCAGCCCGTTCGAGGAGTGGGCCCTGGACGCCGCCCGGCAGCGCCTGGCCCTACTCGATCGCGTCGCGGTCATCCTGGACGGGTTGCCTGCGCTGACGGAGCAGGTAGTCCATGGGGACCTCGCCGCCCCGAATCTACTGCTGCGCGGGGACAAGGTGGCGGCCGTGGTGGACTTCCAGCCGCCGCGGCCGCGCTACCTCGCGTGGGAGGTGGCCCGGATCGGGTGCGATCCGCGGACGGTCCTCCTCGGCGACGAGTGGCTCACCGGGCTGCCCGCGCTCCTGGCCGCCTACCGGGACGAGTACCCGGGCCTACCCCTTGAGGATCTGCTCTGCAGCGTGGCCGTGGGCTGCGCCTACACGCTGGCCTCGACCTACCCGCTGGCCGAGCCGCTGGACGACCCGGCTGCCGTCGACGCGCCGCTCGAGGCGTATGGGCGGGCGCGGCACGAGGCGGCGCTGATGCTGCTGGACCGGCTGCCCGAGGTGGAGGGGGTCCTGCGTGACGCCCTCAGATGAGTCCCGTCAGCAGACCGCTTCTTCCTGCGGCCCATGGCGGAATCGTCGCACCGCGCCGGCGACCAACCGGCTCCCCGCTGTCGGGAGCGTGCAAGGACGACTGGATGAATGACGCCGAGTACCCGCCGAACGTACTGCGCTTCCGCCCGCGCGAGGGTGCGCCCTCGCCCGCGGTCAGGAGCGGGATAGCGCACTGGCCGCTGCAGTTGCGCCAGCATGCGCCGGTCGGTCCCCACGGCCGCCCCTACTTCTTGCTGTCGATCCGCATGAAGGTGCCCTCCGGACGGTCCCGGGAACACACCGTGCTCGTCGAGGACCACGCGCCCCGCGCGCACATCTCCAACAGCATGACGTTCGGGCACATCCACTCCCGACTTCAAGAGCCCCATGGTGGGCAGCCCTGTGGATACGCCGGAGAACGCTCCAGCCCCATTAGCGCCGAGGAGGCCCGCCTGTACCGGCAGTTCGTCGTCGAGGACGGTCCCCGCGACGGCCTCGGCGAGGTGACGGTGACCGTCCGGGTGGAGAACCGCTCGGGCGCACCGGTGCTGGACCTGAAGCGCACGTTCTCCGAATGCAACCTGCTGCGCGACGTTCGCTCTCTGCTGCCGCTGATTCCCGAAACTCCGTTCGGGGGCTCCGTATGAGCGGGCCTGCTGTGACGCAACGACGAGAGGAGACAGGTGTGTTGCCGAGCCTACTTGCTGTGCTCGCGCACCCCGACGACGAGGCACTCATGTGCGGGGGTGTCCTGGCTCAGCACGCCGAAGCGGGCGCCCGCGCGGCCGTCGTCACCGCGACCTGGGCGGCGGACAGCCCCCGCGCCGGCGAGCTCGCCGACTCCGTGACAGCCCTCGGGCTGGGCGAGGCGCCGCGCATGCTCGGTTACGCCGACCACCGTGTTCCCGATTCCGCTCCTGGGCGCCCGCGATGGTGCGATGTGCCCCTGGAGGAAGCCGTCGGCGAGCTGGTAGCCCACATCCGGCAGGTGAGGCCCGACGTCGTCGTCACACACGACGCCTACGGGCAGCTGACCGGCCACCCCGGCCACCGGTACACCCACCAGATGACCCTGCTCGCGGTGGCCGCCGCCGGGCTCGCTCGGCGATACCCGGATGCCGGCCCGCCATGGCAGCCAGCCGCTCTCTACCTCGCGACCCACCCCGACTCGGGCACCGGATACCTCGGCGAACTGCTGCACCAGGTCGGCAAATCGGTGCTGAGCGTCCCCGACCAACACGTCAGCGCGACGGTGGACGTGCGGCCGTGGCTGGCCCACAAGTGGGCCGCGATCCTCGCGCATCGCAGCCAGGTAGAGCGGGAGCGGCCGTTGCCGGGGATCTTGTCTCGGCTCCCGGAAGAGGTCCGTCACCGTGTCATCGGCACCGAGTACTACACCCGCATCAGCCTGGCCCACTCCCCCGGCCTGACGCATCTTGCGCCCTGATCCCGTCACCGGTCGGTGCACCGGACCGCCTCGCGTGATCCGCACAGAAGGAGCCTTTGATGGACGCCTCACACCACACAAGTCCCGCCGCTCTTCCCGCGCCGCGGCTGATGTCGCACGCCGAGTACTCACGTTCCCGGCACGCGGTCTGGCTCAGCGCCGCGGCCCTGTTCACCGATCCGCTCGGGCGCATCCTGCTGGTGAAGCCCACCTACCGTGAGCAGTGGCTGCTGCCCGGTGGTGGCGCCGAGCCCGGGGAGAGCGCCGCCCAGGCGTGGGTGCGGGAGGTCGGCGAAGAGCTCGGTGTAGAGCGGACGCCGGGCCGACTGCTGGCCGTGCACTGGCTTCCTCCGGATCATCCGGACATCGATGCCGGGAAGATCGTGCCCGGTGAGGTCCGCTACGTCCTGGACGGCGGCACCCTGACCGAGGAGGAGATCGCGGCGCTGCGCGTACCCGCCGATGAGCTGCTGGGCTTCGAGTTCGTCGACTCCACGCGGGCCCACGAGCGGATGATCCCGGTCGACGCGCAGATCATGCTCGCCGCGCTGCGCGCCCGGCTGTCCGGCACGACCGCGCACCTGGAAAGCGGCCGGCACGTCGGGGAGCTGCCGGTGCTGGACCGCCACGAGGTGTACGTCCGGCCGCGGGCCGGCCGGACATGGCCCTGGCACCCGGAACCGGTGCCGGACGCTCTGCAGGTGAAGCAGGCGTGGGGGTGGCTGTTCGTGCCGGACGGCCGCGTGGTCCTCGTCGTGGATCCCGGTAACCGGCTCCCTGCCCTTCCGGGAGGAACCGTCGAAAGCACGGACGCTTCGCCCGAGGAGGCTTTGAAGCGTGAGTCGTTCGAGGAAGCCCAGGTGACCACCGGCGACGACATCGTGCGGCTGGGCTGGGTCTATGACGCGACCGGGGAGGTCTACGGCGGTATCGGGCCGTGCGCGCGCCTCCGCCTGGCCGCCCCCGTCACGACCGTGGGCCCGGGCGGGGTGGATCCGGCCACCGGCCGCACCTTCGCCCGGCTCCTCGCCACCCCCGACCAGGCGGCCGCGCTCCTGGGCTGGGGTGAGACCGGCTACCGGCAGGCCGAGCTCGCCGCCCGCTGCGCGCACGAGCGGTGGGGCATCCCTCACGCGGTGCTGGGCCCGGTCACCGAACTGCGCGCCACGCACGCATGAGCGCGCCGTTCACTCCGGCCCGCGCCCCGCCCGCGCCGCCAGTTCGCCCAGTTCCAGCAGCCAACTCAACAACCGACAACGGGAGGGGACTTCGTGCGGACGATACGTCTTGCCAACCTCAACGCCTACAAGCTCGGCCGCGACACCATCGACACCGCGTCGTGGAAGGCGCGCGTGACCGCCATCGGCGAGATCGCCCCGGATATCCTGGCCCTCCAGGAAGTGATCGTCGACGAGACCCGGCCATCCGCCGAATGGGCGACCGAGGCGTCAACGGTCATTCAGCAGCTCGCCGCCGAGACCGGGCTGAGCGCCACCACTGTGCACGCGGACGGCGCGCCGGGGCCCACCGCGATGGCCAACAACCTGGCGCGCGGCTGGTATACGGCGCTGCTGTGGAACCCCAGCACCGTCACGCCGATCCCCGGGGGTTTCCGCCCGTACGGGGCGCCAGACTTCTGGCACGGCTTCACGACCATGCGGTTGGACGTCGGGGCCGCCGAGCCGGTCACGGTCGCCTCGTACCACGGTGACCCGTTCCGCGGGAACTGGCGGCGGGACGAGGCGTTCCGCATCAAGAGCGCCTTCCGCACCACCGGCGGCGCCAAGCCCGGCCTGGTGCTGGGTGACTTCAACGCCCTGTCGGCCGCGAAGGCCGACGGGCCGGAGGGCGAGCAGTACTACGACCCCGAGCCCTACCTGCACCAGGACCACGACGACCTGGAGTACCAGCTGTTGGAGGGGACGATCGGCACCACGCAACTGGCCGACCGCCGCCAGAGCGAGGTGCTCCTACGGCGCGGGTTCATGGTCGATGCCGCGGCCCATCTCGGGGCGGAGTGGCAGGCGACGGTCGGGCACTGGGAGGACGGGCAGGGTGACCCCGACCCGTGGGGTGCGCGCCGCATCGACCTGGTGTACGCCACCCGGCCCGTCGTGCCGGCCCTGGTCAGCTACCGCACGCACACCAGCCCGGCGGCGAGGACCGCCTCGGATCACCTGCCGGTAATCTGCGAGATCGACCCGTCCAAGATCAGCGGGGAGGTGTGATGCGGGACTTCTGGGAGACCCATCACTGGCCCGAGGGGGAGCGGCGGGCGCACTGGCACCTGCTGTTCGAGGACCAGCCCACCGTGCACGACTTCGTGCGGTCCCACGCCGAACTCCTAGCCGAGTACCCAGAGTTGAGCCCGGTCCCGGTGGAGTGGCTGCACGCGACGCTTCAGTCCATCGGCCCGCTCACGCCCGAGACTGCGACCGCGGTGGCGGAGGCCGCTCGGCCGGCACTGGCCGGGATCGAGCCGTTCGAGATCGAAATCGGACCGGCTCAGGCGATCCACAACGGCGTCGTGCCGGCGATCTACCCCGAGGACGGGATCTCCGAGCTGTATTGGGCGCTGCGTCGCGCGACCGAGAGCGTGGTCGGCGCGGAGACGATGCCGAAGCCCCCCGAGAGGTTCTGGCCCCACCTGAGCCTGGCCTACAGCGGCGCCCAGTGGAATCACGACGACCTGGCTCGGGCCCTGGTCAGGCTCCGCCCGCCGCGCCCCCGGATGATCGTGACCCGAGCTGTTCTCGTCGACCAGGAACAGGCCTGGCGGGACAAGTACACCTGGAGGGTCATCGCCGAGGTACCGCTCGGCGAACGCGGCGCGCGGACGTAGCCCCTCCCGTCGCCCGCACCGACGCGCGCCGACGCCCCCGACCTCCGTACGAGAACTGAAGGGCATTCCTGTGCAGATATCGACCGGGGAACTCTCCGGCGGTGGCCGCCCGTCCGAGGACCGCATCCTCGTCAACGCCGACTCCACCTTGGTGGTCGTCCTCGACGGCGTCTCCACCCTGACCGATGACACCCCCCGTGGCGGCTGGTACGCCCAGACGCTCGGCGAGGCAGTCATGGCCGTGCACGATCGAGCCCAGCACCTCGACCTGCGCGACACGCTCCACGTAGCCCTGGCCGCGGTGGCCGGCGAGCACAATCTGGTCCCGGGCTCCTCGCCGGCGGCCACCGTGGCGATCGTGCGCCACCGCCCCCACGACCACATGGTCGACGCGCTCGTCCTGTGCGACTCACCCGTGGTCGTCGAGCAGCGCAACGGCATCGAGGTGCTGCGCGACGAACGCCTCGAGACCCTCGTCCGTCTCTCCCCCGACCGGGACGTCATGGCCGAACAGCTGCACGCCGGCTGCGGGTTCACCGCGCCCGAACACCGCCGAGTCGTGCAGCAGCTGCGGGATCACCAGATGCAGCACATCAACCAGGACGGTGACCCGCTGGCCTACTGGGTGGCCGAGGCGACGCCGGCGGCCGCCCGCCACGCCGTGGTGCGCTCCTGGCCGGTCTCGGACATCAAGCGCATGTGGGTCATGACGGACGGCGCCCTGGCCGGTGTCGAGCCCTACGGGCTCTGGTCCTGGGAGGCGTTCGCCGACGCCTGCACCGCAATCGGGCCCCAGCAGGTGGTCGAGGCCATCCACACCTACGAGCACACCGACGACCCGGACGGCATCAAGCACCCCCGCTACAAGATCTCCGACGACAAGGCCCTGGCCTGCGTCGGTTTCGGCCCGGGCGACTGAGCAGCCCCGCCCCGGGGGCGCGCACAACGGCGCGCCCCCGGGGTGCGGGAGCGCCTCGTACCAGCCCGACAGCCACAGCGGAAGGAAACCGAGATCATGAAGAGGTTCGTCCCACACTTCCAGGGAGCGCCGTGGGCGGACGGGCAGCGGGTCCTGCACGTCTACCTGCTGCCCGACCTGGCAGTGGATCGCGAACTCGACCGGCTCGCCGGCGCCTGCCACGCGTCCATGGAGCCGTACCCGATCGCCCTCCTGAAAGGGGGGCAGCTGCACGCGACCGTGGAGATGGTCGCCGACACCACCGCGGACCAGATCCCGGCCGCTGAACGCGAGGACCTCGTCGAGGCGCTGCGCAAGCACCTCGCCGACGTGGTGCCGTTCCAGGTCACCGCGGGCTCCCCGATCGCCAACAAGGCCGGCGCCTTGTTGGACCTCTCCCCCGACGAGCCGCTGGTCGACCTCAAGGGGCACGTCCAGGACGCGCTCGTCGAGGCCCGCGGCCGGGACGTGCTCCAGCACGACGGCGGCCGTCACCACATGTCCCTCGGCTACGCGTACGACACAGCCGACGGCGACTCCCTGCAGAGCGCGCTCCGCACGATCACCCCGAGCCATGTCCCGTTCCACGTCGCTCACGCGCACCTGCTGGACGTCACGTTCCACGAGCACCCGCGCGAAGGCGGCCTGACGGCGTGGGAGATCTCCTGGTCCCCCGTCGCCGCGATCCCCCTGGGCGCCGCCTGATCACCCCAGCCCTGCCCACCAGGGGCGCGGCGCTTCCGAGCACCGCGCCCTTGGCTCGCCCCTCCGAACCCATCGAAGGAAGTCGATGCCGCCGTCAACACCGATATCCCTCCCGCTCGTTGTCGGGGAGCACCCGTCTGATGCCCTGGACGACCTCGCCCCGCTGTGGCGCGAGCTTCTGCACCACCACGTGGCCTGTGCTCCTCACCTCGGCAAGTTCGGCGAGGTCCGCTCGGCGGCCGAATCCTGGCAGATTCGCCGAGCGCAGTACCTGGCCTGGCTGGAGGAGCCCGACGCGACGGTCCTCACCGTCCGCGAGGACGGCCGGCTCCTTGGCTACGCCTTCGCCCGGATCGTGGCGGCGGCCGGCTCGTGGAAGTTCAGCGACCGCGTCGGAGTTCTGGAGACCCTGGTGGTGGCCGCCGAAGCCCGCGGCCGCGGGCTGGGGCGACGGCTGCTCCAGGCGGTCGGCGAGCACTGCCGGGCCCGGGGCGCCACGTCCCTGCGGATCAGCGTGATCGACGGCAACGACGCCAGCTCCTTCTACGCCCGCTACGGTGCTTTCCCCTTCACCAGCACCCTCCTGCTCCCCCTCCCCGTCCGCGGCACGGCGGTGCCTCCGCCCCGGCCGGCCGCGGCGGAGGGCGGCTCCGGGTCCTGGCAGGTGGTCGAGCACGTCACGGTCCCCAAGGGGGCTGCGGGCGCGAACGAGGACGAACTCCTCATCACGGACGAGCTGGTGGCCGTGATCGACGGGGCCACGGACAAGAGCGGACGGAACTACGGAGGGCTTACCGGCGGTGCGCGTGCCGCGCAGTGCGTCCGCGACACCCTTGCCCGCATGGCGCCCGGCACGACGCCCGGTGCGGCGGTGGAGCAGATCACGGCTGCGTTCGCCGAGCTGCGCGAGCGGTGGAACGTCCCGGCCGGCGATCCGGTCGCGCCCAGCGCGGTCGCGGCCGTGGTGGTCCCGGCCCTTGGTCTCATCTGGCGGGTGGGCGATGTCCACGTGGCGCTGCGGCGCGGAGCGACCTGGACGCGCCTGCCCGCGACGAAACGGATCGACGATGTTCTGGCCGGCAGCCGCGCCGCGTACACGCACTGCATGCTCGCCAGCGGCCGGTCGGAGGAGGAGATCGCGGAACACGACCCGGGCCGCGCGGTGATCCTGCCGATCCTGAAAGAGCAAGGGCGGCTGGCCAACCGGCCGGGCCCGTACGGCTACGGCGTCTTCGACGGCACCCCCGTACCGGCCGGCTTCGTGGAGATCATCGCATTCGACGGCGACGTGGAGGAGGTCGTGCTGGCCACCGACGGCTTCCTGTCGCCGGCGGCGACGCTGGTGGCCGCCGAGGCCGAGTTGCGGGAGGCCCTCGCCCAGGACTCCCTGCGTATCGGGGTGAATCCCGGCACGAAGGGACTCCGGCCCGGCGCGGACAGCTTCGACGACCGGACGTACGCCCGCATGCGCCTTGCGCCGGATCCCACCCGGACCAGGCCCCTCCCCGCGGCCGCCAGCCGAGGCGATGGGCTCCTGGAGCGCCTTCACTCGCGGGCCGAACGCGCCTTCAGCGAGGGGGCGTTCTCGCGCGCCGACGTGCTGTACGGACACGTCCTGAACGCCCTGGAGCAGTCCGGGGCGGCAGGTACCGCGCCGTACCTGGAAGCGCTGCACGGCCACGCCCTGGTCTGCTACGGCCAGGGACGGTGGGCCGCGGGCGAAGCCCGGCAGCGGGAGGTCCTGCGGGGCCGGGAGCAGCTCGCGGGGCCCACGGCGGGCGAGACGGTCGGGGCAATGGCGCGGCTGGCCGAGGCCGTCGGTGAGCAGGGCCGGTGGGAGGAGGCCGAGACGCTGGCGCGCGAGGCCGTCGCGCGTGCCGAGTCGGGGCTGCCGGCCACGCACGAGGAGGCCCTGGCCGCGCGGCTGGCCCTGGCCTGGGTGCTCCAGCGCACCGGGGCGGACACCGCTGAGGAAGTCCTGAGCGTCCTGACGCAGGAGTCGGCCCAGGTACTCGGGAACCGGCACCGCACCACCCTGGCCTCGCGGCACCTGCTGGTGCGCCTGCTGCGCGAGCAGGAGCGCTACCCGGAGGCCCTCGACGTCGCCCGCGACCTGACCGCCGCCCGCGCCGCCACGCTGGGACCCGAGCACCCGCACACCCTGCGGGCGCAGGCGGACCTCGCCGTGCTCCTGTACCGCACCGGCCAGTCGGAGGAGGCCGCCGGCCTGGCGCGCCACACCCTTGCCGACAGCGCCCTGATCACCGAACTGCTGGGTACCGACCAGCACCACCACCAGCAGATCCGCTCCACCCTCGCGGAGTTCGCCACCAGCGGCTGACCGCGCCCCACCCCTTCTTGTCACCCCGCCCATGGAGGAAAGGACGTTCGTGGACCTTCATCCCGCGACCCGTCTCATTGGCGACCGGCCGCCGACGCTGAAAGAGCTGACTGCGCGGCTGCGCGCGGTGGCCGCCGAGCACCCGCAGTCGTGCCGCCTTCAGACCATCGGCCGCTCCCGGGCGGGCCGGCCGGTGGACCTGCTCAGCGTCCACGGCGGGCCCGTCGACGTGCTCCTTCTCGGTGCCTCGCACCCGGACGAGCCGTTGGGCCTTGCCACCATCGAGGCCCTCGCCCTGTACGTGGCCACGCACGCCGAGACCCGCGAGACCTTCAGCTGGCACTTCGTGCCGTGCACCGACCCCGACGGAACCGTGCTCAACGAGACCTGGTGGGCGGCGTGGCCCCCTACCATGGAGTCCTACCACCGCGGGCTCTACCGGCCGGCCGGGGCGCAACAGCCCGAATGGACGTTCCCCACCGCGCACTTCACCGCCCCGCTCCCCGAGACACGGGCCATGATGTCGGTCATCGACACCGTCCGGCCCCGCCTGCTCGTCTCCCTGCACAGCGGCAACTGGGACCACTGCCACTACATGATCACGCCCGGCGAGCAGCAGCTGGTGGACGTGCTCGCCGCCGCGGCCGAGCGCGGCGGCCTGCCCGTCGCCGCCGCGCCGAGCGACTGCGCCGGCTGGGACAGCCCCGGCCCCGGCGTGTTCGTCCTCCCCCGCCCGCAGCCCGTCCCGGCCGATGCCGAATGGGAACCCACCGGCATGAGCAGCGCCCACTACGCCTCCCGGCACGGCGGGTTGGGCATCTTCCCCGAGGTGCCGATGTGGCGCACCCGCCCACTCACCCTGGCCGCCGAGGAGAGCATCGCCGTCCTGGACCACGCCCGTACCCTCGTGAACGAGGCGCTGGCCCGGACCCTGGCGGCAGACGACGGCCGGGAGAGCATCTTCACCACAGCCGTCCGCGACCAGGTCGCGATCATGGCGTGGATGATCGGGCAGGTGCAGCAGCACCCCGCCCTGGCCGCGGACCAGCCGCTCACGCTGACGGTGCCGCTGCGCGCCGCCGGCATGCTGCTGCGCCACCTCCGGGCCCGCTGCGCCGACCAGCCCGGGAACCGCGCCCTGCACGGCGAACACGACGCGCTGGAAGGCGAGTTCGACGCGTGGTGCCGCCGGGCCCAGACCGCGCTGCGACCGGAGCCGGTGCCCGTCGCCCAGGCCGTGACGTACCAGATCACCACGGTCCTTGCCGCAGCAGATCTGGTGGCGCGGCGCGGCGCGCGGCCGCCGGTGCGCACCGAAGAAGACCTCGGCGTCAGCCGATAAGGCCGATCCCCGGCTCTGCTGCCCCAACTCTCCTGGCATGGGCGGCAGACCGGGCCGCGAAGGACACCGATGAACGACACCCCGACGACGCTCATGCTCGGCAAGCGGTACCGGCTGGTCGTGGACGGCATCCAGCCAGACGCGGCCGAGCCGCGCAGCACGCACGGCCTGGACACGCTCAGCGGCCAGAAGGTGCAGGTCACCCGCATCGCACTCCCCGAGACCCTCACCGCGGACCCGGCGGCGTACGGCGTATGCGACACCCCGTCCCGGATGCCGTCGATGGAACGGAACGTGCAGAACGCCGTTGCCGGAGTCCGAGCCCTGACCCTCCTTCCTGACCACCCTCGTCTCACCCAGGTCTTCGACGTGGTGGTCGAGGGCGAGGCGCTGTGGATCGTCAGTGAGCACGTCGCTGGTCGCCCGCTGTCGGATCTCCTTGCCGAACGACGGCCGCCCACGCCCCTTCGGGCCGCAGAGATCGCGCGCGAGGTCCTCAGCGCGCTCCGGCACCTGCACTCCTGCGGCTGGCTCCACGGAAACATCACCGCCAGCGCGCTGCTCATCTGCGGCAACGGCAGCGTTGTCCTCGACGGCCTCGCCCAGAGCGTCGCCGAGGACGCGCTGTCCGGCTTCCCGCCCCGCCTGCTTCCGTACGACCGGGAGAACGAGACCACCCAGCGCCCGCCCGGTGAACCCGAGGCGCCCTCGGTCCCCGACCGGCATGCCTCACCGCCGCTGCCCCCGGGCTTCCTGCCGGCGCGCAGCGCCGGCGGGTGGGCCGCCCTGCAAGCCGACGCGCAGCGCCAGGCAGCCGCCGACCGCCAGCCGGACCGTGCCGGCACGCCCGGCACCTCACATCGGCCTCGCCCTGAAGCCCTCGGCGATGTGACGGAGGACGACGTTCCCGCCGCGCCGCTCACTCCGATCGAGGCCCGCCGGGCACGGGACGCACGGATCGCGCGCATCGGCGCGGTGACCGAGCGGTGGGCACCCGAACAGGCCGCACCGGTCCCCGACGGAACGTGGCGGCTCGCGCCGCCCGTCGGGCCGGCCGCAGATCTGTGGGCCCTGGGCGCCCTTCTGTTCCGCGTCCTCCAGGGGCATCCGCCCTACCCGGAAGAGGATGCCGCCGAGCTCGTTGCCATGGTGTGCGCGGAACCGCCCGCCTACGCCGAGGCCAGCGGCGAACTGCGCCCGGTGATGGAGTCCCTGCTGCGCGAGGAGCCCGAACGGCGGCCGTCCCTCGCCGAGACCGACAGCTGGCTGGTCTCCCTGCTGCGCGACGCCCGTGAACCCGCGCCGCTCCCCGACGATCCGGACGATGAACTGCCGGAGCGATCGCGCCGGCTGCCGGTGCTGCGCTTCCGCGGCCACCTCGTGCGCCGCCGGCCCGTGGGGCAGTCAGCCGTACGACAGGGGCGGCGCCGGCGGGCCCGCGCGACCTCACGCCGACGCGGACGCACTCTCCTCGTCGCCGCGCTCCCTGTGGCCCTGGGGGTCACGGCCTACGGGGCTCTCGCACTGACGCGAACCGGGTCCGCGGATGTTCCTCACGACGTGGCCTCGCCCTCGCCGGCCGCTGTGCCCCGGGGCAGCCGCCCATCGACCGCAAGCCCGGACTCGCCCCAGCGGACGACCGGTCCGGGGCTCCACGATCCGGCCGGCTTCCTGATCGACATCGGCGGCGGCTGGAGGCGCCATGCGGAGCCCGGTCAATCCCGCGTCCGGTTCACCCGCGACGGGCTCACGGTGATCGTCGTACCCGGCCGCGACAGCACCAGCGAGCACCCGGATCCGCTCGACTACCAGCAGGGCGAGCCGGAGCTCGCGCCGTACCGGGCGGACCCCGGCGGCACCGCCGACGACGTGCGGCGCATCGACATCGGAGCGGACCAGTCGCTGGCCGAAGGCCGGTACTTCTACACCAGCGCCGACGGCACACCGCTGTACGCCCGCAACCGGGCCACCGTCCTCGCCGGCCGCTACCACGTGATCCTCGTCCAGGGGCCGGCCGACGACCGCGCACGCGTCGACGAGATCTTCGACCGGGCTGTTACGGCCTACCGGCCCGACTCGCCGACGAGGTCACGGTGAGGCGCTGCTGAGGGACTTGGTCATGGCCCGGTTGATGGCGTGGTCGCGGCCGGGGACGTAGGGCGGGCACGGTACGTATCCGGTGCGGTGGTAGAGGGCCAGGGCGGCGGTGTTGCGGCGCCCGGTCTCCAGCATGATCCGCCTGGCGCCGCACCGGACGGCGTGTTGTTCGAGGTGCTCGAGGAGGCGCCGGCCGATGCCGTGGCCGCGGGCTTCGCCGGAGACGTACATCCGCTTGATCTCTGCGGTGTGGTCGTCGAGGAGGCGTACTCCTGCGCAGCCGACCGGGTCATCGCCGATGCGGGCGATGAGGAACAGGCCGTGGGGAGGGTCGAAGTCGGCCTCGGGAGTGGTGTCCGGGTCGTCGGCGAATCCATACAGACCGAGCTGCTCGGCGCGCAGGGCCTGGGTCAGGCGGCGGGCGTCCGGGTGGTCGTAGGGAACGGCGCTGACGGAGGGCGTCAGGTGTATCGCGGCCTGATCGTCGGTGGCGGTGGGCGTGGACGTCATGAAGCCGATAGTGCCCTGTCGACGGCGGTGAGCGCATGGGCGCGGTCTGCGGAGCGCATGCGGGTGCCGGCCAAGCGGCGGATGTGGCGCAGGAGGTTGCGGCAGCGGATGGACTGGACGTCGGGCACGTGGTCGGCGAGTTGCAGGAGGGTGGCCGCGGTGGAGTCCGGGTCGCGGGCGAGGAGGTGGGCGCGGGCGAGGTGGATGCCGTGCAGGAGGGCGGAGCGGGGGAATCCGCTGGTGGGGCCGTGGTCGGTGAGGGGTGACAGGAGGGTGGTCGCCTCGGTGAGCAGGCGCCTGGTGTGGGCGGGGGTGGCGGCGGCGAGTTCGACGAGAGCGTGTCCGGCTTCCGCGGAGACCTGTTCGGGGGTGAAGTAGTACAGGGAGGGCGGGTCGTCGTCGCGGCGGCGTTCGAGCAGGATCCGGCAGCGGTCGGTGGCGTCGCGGAAGGCGGTGATGTCGCCGGCGGCGGCGTGGGCGGTGGCCATGCGGCCCCAGGCACGGGCCCGGACCAGGGGGCTGCTGCGGGTGGTGTGGTCGACGGCGGCTTCGGCGTAGCGCAGAGCTGCTGCGGGCTTGCCGGCCGCCGCGTGCTGGTAGGCGAGCATTCCTAAGACGTTGCCGACCGTGGTGGTGTCATCGGCGGCGCGGGCGAGGCGGATGGCCAGGAGCTGGTAGCGCTGGGCGGCCGCGTGGAGGTCGGCGTCGAAGGCCATCCATCCGGCCAGTTGGGCCATGCCGCTGGCGGTGGCCAGGAGGCGGGTGCCGACGTCGGTGCTGTAGGTGCCGTGGCGGAGCAGGCCCAGAACGCCGGCGAGTTCGGTGCGGACGTACCGCTGGGAGAGGGCGCCGCCGCCGGCGGTGTCGTCCAGCCGCCGTAGGCGGCCGAGGTGGCCTTCGAGGACGTCGACGAAGGCGGGAAGGACCTGTTCCTGCCCGCCGGGGGCCAGGATGGGCCGGGCGTTTTGGCGGGTGGCGTCCCACACGGCGCTCAGGAGCTGGCTGTCGCCGGCCGGGTGGAGGATCGCCTGTTCGTGGGGGTCGGTGGCGGTCCATGCGGTGGCGGTGTCCAGGACGTCGGCGATCGAGCGCCGGCCGAGCAGGTCGTCGGTGGCGGTCTTCTCGGCCTTCGCGCCGGTCGCGGCACGTTCCCCCCAAAGGCCGGCGGCGGTGAAGGGGGTGCCGGTGGCCTCGGTCAGCACGGTGGCGGTGAGCCGGCGGACGGTCGCGGAGCGGGGCTGGGCGCCGTTGAGCCAGGCCCGGCCGGCGGTCGGGTGCAGGGTGGGCTGACCGGCGGCTTCGAGGCGGGGGTTGAGGGCCCGGACGAGTTCGCGCGGTGTCCACTGGGCTGCCTGGAGGGCGGCGGCCAGGGCCTGGTTCGAGGGGGGTGCGGACGCCGACCCAGCGTCCGCCGACGTCGTGTCGCGGAGGGTCGTCACGCCGGGACGCTACGTCAATACGCCGGTCACGGGCGGGAATTCTCGGCTTTTCTCGCTCTCGCCGCGAAATTCTCAACGTTCTCTCCGGTCCCCTCTGCCGACGGGACAGCGCGGGCGGTGTGCTGGTGAGCCCGCCGCCGGCCGACCGCGCCGACGGCCTGGCCGGCCCGGATCTGGGCCGTCGCCGCCATCCGTTCATGACGCGCACGGCCGCCTACCGGCGTCTGCTGCACGGGAGTTGGAGGACGCCATGCCGCACAGTCCGCACAGTTCGGCACCGCACCCGCAGCGCGAGCGGATCGCGGAGGCGCTCGCCTCCTACGTCCGCCGGGGAGGAGCGCTGTCGGTGGCGGACGGGTCCGGCGTGATCGGGGAGCTGGAGCAGCGGATCGAGGAGATGCTCGGGCTGCGGGACCCGCTGACGTTCTCCTCGGGCACCGCCGGGCTGCACGCGGCCTACCTTGCGCTGGACATGCCGGCCGGCTCGGAGGTGATCGGCCCGGTCACGACCTTCCACGCCTCGCTGTCGCCGGCCGTGCACGCCGGGGTGAACGTGGTGCTGGCCGACGTGGAACCGGATACCGGGAACTTGTGCCCGGCGGCGCTGGAGGCGGCGATCACCCCGCTGACGCGGTGCGTGACGGTGACGCACTACCTGGGGCACCCCGCCGCGATGGAGGAGATCACCCGGATCTGCCGCGAGCGGGGCCTGCACCTGATCGAGGACATCAGCCACGCCTACCTGTCCACCCTGAACGGGCAGCGGGTGGGAACGTTCGGTGACATCTGCGTGGGCAGCATGCAGGACAAGAAGGCCTGGCCGGCGGGCGAGGGCGGCCTGTTCAGCGCCGCGCGCCCGCAGTGGCGCGAGCGGGCGCTGCTGGCCGGCCACTACCGCGGCCGCGCCCTGTCGCTGAAGGACCCGGAGCTGGCCGCGTTCGGCGAGACCGGGCTCGGGCTGAAGATGCGGATGCACCCGCTCGCCGCGGTCGTGGGTCTGGCCAACGCCGAAGGCCTGGCCGAGCGCCTGGCCGCGCGGCGCGCGCTGCTGGAACGGCTGAGCCGGCGCCTTCAGGGCCTTGCAGGGGTGCGCCCGCCGGTGGTGCGGCCCGGCGCGACGATGGGCGGCTGGTTCTCCTTCCGCCCGGAGATCCAGCCCGGCGAGCTCAAGCCGGGCGTCGACGCGGGCACCTACCTGGAGCGCCTGCAGAACCTCGGTGTCCCGGCGCACTACCCGTCGATCGGTTCTCTGGCCGGGATGCCGCTGTTCACGAAGCCGGTGCCGCTGCGGGCGGTGTCCGGGACGTGGCGGCCGCGGCTGTGCGGCCCCTTCCCCGGCGAGAGCGCCTACAACGCGGGCCGGATCAGCGTGAGCGTCACCGACCGCGACACCGAGGAGACGATCGACGCCTACGGCGACGCCTTCGCCGCAGCGTCGCAGGCGCTGGCCCGGCCGGTGGCGACATGACCGCGCCCACGGCAACGGACGTTGCGGCGGTCGCACGGCGCGCGCCCGGCAGCACGGGGCCCGGGGCGGCGGCGCGGCGTCGGCTGTTCGGCTGGTCGCAGGAGATGGCCACCCTGCGCCAGGACTTGGAGGGACGCTGGACGGCCGGGCTGCGGGCCAGCGGCACGGTCAGCCTGCCCCCGCCGGGGATGCCGGCGGCGGCGCAGCACCTGACGGACGGCGGCGGGTTCCGGCTCCCGGCCGCGGCGGACGGCCGACTCCCGGCCGCGACGCGCGCCTTCTTCGCCGACCGAATCGTCCACGACGGATGGGTGTACTTGCGGGGGTTCGGCTACTACGCCGCCGACGCGCAGATGTACCTGCCCGGCCAAGCACCCGCCCCCGCCCACCGGTTCACCGCGCTCCGCCAACGGTGGCCCCGGTACGCGCGTTTCGCCCGCTCGCTGGCCGAGCCCGCGGCGCGGGAGCCGGCCGGGTGGTACGCGTGGTTGGCCTGGTTGGCGTTCCTGGAGGCGGCGGTGCAGGACGTGTGCACCGCGCGGTGGAGCGCCGCGGTCCTCGATCACCGGGAGGCGGCCGGCGTGCTGGACGGGCTCCTGGAGGAGCTCGGCGCGCTGCTGGCCGAGGCGGCCTGGAACCGGTGGCAGCCCGCCGGCCGTGCGGCTGGCCCGTGTGATCCGGCCGGCTGGGCGGAGCGGGCTTCCGCGGTGACGGGCGACGCCCGGATGCCGGAGGTCCTGGGCGAACTGGGCCGGGAGCTGGAGGGGACCGGCGTGACGGCGGATGCGGTGCGCGCCGTGCGCGAGGGCGACGTGCTGTGGCAGATCGCCGCGGCCTTCGAGACCCGCTGGCCGGCGCTGGAGGCAGCGCATCCGGGCGCGCCGGTGCTGCTGGTCAGCGAGGCGTTCGGCGCGATGGCCGCAGGCCCAGTACTGGCCGGGATGCTGCCGCAGCCGCAGCGGGCCCGGGTGCGGCTGGCGCTCGCCCGGGGATCGGTCCACGAGGAGGAGATGGCCCGGGTCTCGGGCACCGCGTGGCGCACCGGGCGCCTGGAGGCTGACGGGCGGGTGGTGGTGCACCTGGACGACAGCGTGTTCACCGGCCGCACCCACGCCGGGCTGCGCCGGGCCCTGACCGGCACGCCGGCCGCGGTGTACCTGGTGCCGCTGACGCTGGATGTGGGCACGCCCTTCAACCATCCCGAGGAGATCACCGTGCTCGGCCGCGGCGTGGCCGAGCACCTCGCGGGCCTGGAGACCACCGTGCGCGCCGTGGGCGGGGCGCTGCCGCCCGCGCCGAGCCTGTGGGCGCGCCGCAAGACCCCCACCCCGACTCCAGGTGCCCGCAGCGGGCCGGAAGTCCCGCCGGGGGGCGAGGCGTTCGCGCGGGTGGCGGGCGGCTCGGACCGGCTGCTGGCGCTGCTGTGGGACCGGTACGCCCCGGAGATCCGCCGTGCCTGACCTCCAGCCACCCGCGGACGGCGCGGGAGAGGTGGCGGCCGAGAACTTGGTCTTCACGGCGGAGGCCGGCCGCCGGGCCCGGATGGTGTCGTGGCGGGCCTACCAGGTGATGGTCGCCGACGTCGCCGCGCAGATCCGCTCCGCCCACCCGGGCCCGGTCACCTTGGTCGGCGTCCTTCAGGGCGGCTGGATCACCGCTCAGTCCCTGGCCGACCTCCTGCCCGGCCCGCTCGTGCTGGCCGCAGCCGCCCGCCAGCACGACGGGCGCACCGACGGCATCGCGCTGTTCGCCGCGGCGGATGGCCTGCTGGTGCCCGCCATGCCGCCGGCCGGGCAGCCGGTCATCGTGGTCGACGAGGTCGTCGACTCCGGCCGCACCGCCGCCTACTTCCTCGCCCAGCTCGCCGCCCACCGGCCGCAGTTGGCGTGCCTGGCCGCGTCCGACCGTGCCGATCCGGCGCCGTGCTTCGCCGCGCGGACGATGAGCGACCTTCCGGCGCTGGTCCTGCCGTGGCGGGTCCTGCGCGACATCGACCAGACCGCGGCCTGCCTGCTGGCCGCCGGTCCCCTGACCACCGACCAGCTCGACGAGAGGCTGCGTGACCTCGGCCATGACCTCGGCCCCGACCTTCTTGAGCCCCGCCTCGCCGACCTCGCCCGCCGAGGACGGCTCCACCGCCACGGTTCCCACTGGCAGCAGCCCTGACCTGCGGCGCGTGGCCGCCTTCTACGACGCGGCCCCCGGCAGGGAGTGGCAGCGCACTCGCTCGGGCCCCTACCACCGGCTGGAGGCCGAGGTGATCCACCGCCAGGTCCTGGCCGGCCTCCCGGCGGCCGGCCGCGTCCTGGACATCGGCTGCGGCCCTGGCGTCCACGCCCTGGCCCTGGCCCGGCGCGGCCACGCGGTCGCCCTGTCCGATCTGTCGGCGGCGAGCCTGGACATGGCCCGCGACCGCTTCCGGGAGGCCGGCCTGGAGGGGCAGTTGCTCGGCACCTGGGCGGGCCCCGCCCAGCTTCTGGAGCCGCCTCGCGGGCAGTTCGACGCGGTGCTGCTGTTCGGACCGCTGTACCACCTGCTCGATGACGCGGACGCCGCCGAGGCGGTGCGCCGCGCGGCGGCCGCCCTGGCGCCCGGCGGACGGCTGTTCGCGATCTTCCTGACCCGGACCTCCGTGCTGCGCGACCTGCTCAAGCGCGGCGACTTCGCCCAGATGACCGCCCTGACCAGCTCCGGGTACCTCGGCCACGGCCGCTACCAGCCGCCGCCGGGCGTCGCCGACACCGACTACATGCCGCCCACCCGCACCCACACCCTGGCCGAGGCCGAGGACCTGCTGCGCGGCGCCGGGCTGGAGGTCACCGACCGGTACTCCCTGGAGGGCGTCGCGGCGTGGATGCGTCCGTACGTCGACCAGGAGGCTGCCGACGCGGCGGCGTTCGCCGGGCTGAGCCAGGCGGTGCTGGCCACCACCGCCCTGCCCGAACTCATCGAGGCCGGCGACCACTTCCTGCTGGCCGCCACTCGCGCCGGACTGCCCCGCCCGGCCGCGCCGGCGCGGCCGGGCGGCGGGCGGGTCGACGTGATCGGCCGGCACCGCGCCGTGCTGGCAGCCGCCGAAGACACGGTGTGCTTCGCGCCGGCCGCGGTCCACCACCGCGGCCGGCACCTGCTCGCGCTCACCGCGGGCCCGGGCTCCGCACGCACCTACGAGCCCCGGCACCTGCCCGGCCGAGCCCCGGAGCCCTGGTACACCGGCGGCCGCAACCGGGTCTGGTTGTGCCCGCTGCCGGAGGCCGGTCCCGTGACGCTGGCCGACGCCCGACCGCTGCCCGTCCCGGACGGCTGCGACGACGTCACCGGGGCGAGCCTGGTCAGCGACGGCGACGTGCTCCACGCCTTCCTCAGCGCCCGCGCCGACGGCGGCACCTGGCGGATCTACCGCACCCTCAGCCGCGACGGCGGCTCGACCTGGGCCACCCCGCACACCGTGCTGGAGCCCTCGGCCGGGCCGCAGGCCAGCGACGGCGAGCACGTGCTGATGCCCGCGGTGCTGCGGCGCGGCGGCGCCTGGTGGATGTGGTACGCCGGGCGCGACGGCCACCACCGCCGGATCCACCTGGCCACCTCCACCGACGGCGTCACCTGGCAGCGCCACGGCGTCGTGGTGGACACCGGCGTGCCGGGGGCGCCGGACGCGTACGCCGCGGACTGCCCCGCGGTGACGCCGACGGCCGACGGCGGGCTGCTGATGGTCTACGGCGCGGGCACCGCCCGGTGCCTGGCCGCCGCGCACAGCACCGACGGGCGGACCTGGCGGCCGCTGGGCACGATCCTGCACCGCGGCGGTGCCGATTCCCCGGATGCCCGCTACGCCTTCTACCCCGCGCTGGTCCCCGGCCGGTCCGGGCGGGCCCGGCTGCTGTACGCGGGCGAGGACGAGAGGGGGCGCTGGGTGCTGCTGGACGCCGGGCATCTCGAGTCCGGCCTGCTCCTCCAGCGGCCCTGTCCGCTGGAGGTGAGCGCCGACATCGACACCGCGGTGGCCCGGGTGCGTGCCGACGTGCCCGCCGCGTACTGGCAGACCACCTCCGACTGCCACGGCCCGGCCCCCGCCTACACTTCGCCGGACGGGGCGATCCGGCAGCTGCGGCCCAGCAGCGGCCCGGTCTTCGCCGCCCGCACCCCGGTCGGCGAGGTCATCATCAAACCGGGCCGCGGCAGCGTCTTCGCCGTCCGCGAGCACACCGGCCTGCAAGTGCTGGCGCGGCATGTGCCCGTCCCGGCCACCGCCCTGCACTACCAGGGCGAGAACGCCACCCTGATCGCCGAGCACCTCGACGCCGTCCCCTTGCGCGACCTGGCCGTCACCAACCCGGCGGCCTTCGAGCACGTGCTGGGTGACCTGTCCGCGCGGCTGGTCCACCTGGCCACCGCCACCGCCCGGCCCTACCGGGAGCAGGACGCCGACCACTCGCTGCAGACCCCGGCGGTGCTGTCCGGATGGGTGGAGGACCTGGCCCGCCGGATGCGCCCCTGGTGGAACCACCCCCTCCACCTCAACGGCGAGCCCACCCAGCTCACCTGTGCGGGACTGGTCCACCTCGCCCGCCGCTCCCTGGCCCCCGGCACCCACCTCGCCTACAACACCGGGGACCTCCACCTCGGCAACGTCCTGGTCGACCGCGCCGACCCGCGCCGGTGGCGGGTGATCGACGCGGAGTTCGCCGGGCTGCACGACCTGGACCAGTCGCTGTCCAAGCTCGTCGGGTCCTGCCTGAAGCACACCGGCCTCATGAGCGAGCCGGCCGCCACCGTCCGCGGCAACATCGTGGACATCACCTGTACGCTCGCCGGCCCGCTGGCGGAACGACTCCTGGCCACGCCGTGGCTGCTGGACCGCTTCGAGGGCCTGCCGGTGGACCGCGGTCGCATCCTGGGACTGCTGCTGCCCGACCTCTTCTTCCGCCTCACCCCGCCGGACGCCCCGGGCCCGGGCGGACCGTACGGGCTGGCGGCTCTCGCCCTGGGCGCCCGGATGACCGGCCACGGGCCCGGCCGGTGAGTGCCCCGGCCTCCCCCGGCGGCGCGCCGGGGCGCCGGGCGGTGCTGCCGACGGGCATCACCACGGTGCTCTTCGACCTCGACGACACCCTCGTGCCCTACCTGACCTGTTGGAGCACCGCCCTGGACGCGGTCAGCCAGAACCTCGCCGCCGCGCACCCCGGCGCGACCGGCCCCGGCATCGCCGCCTCCTACACGCGGATCTCCAACGTCCTGTGGCACGACTACGAACGCTCTCTCGCCCACCTCGGCCCGATGCCCGCGATCCGCGCCTACGTCTGGGGCCGCGCCCTGCACGAATGCGGCATCCGGCTGGGCGAGAGCGAACTGGCCTTCCTCGTTAAGGACTTCACCCGCCGGCAACTGCGCGCGATCCGCCCCGACCGGCGGGTCGCCGCCGCGCTGGACCGGCTCGCGCCGCACTTTAGGCTCGGCGTGGTCACCAACGGCGACAGTGCCGGCCAGCACGCCAAGCTCGAACATGCCGGGCTCGACGCCCACTTCGAGACGGTGGCGTGCGCCTTGGACATCGGCACCCGCAAGCCCGACCGGGCGCCGTTCCTGCACGCCGCCGCCGAACTGTCTGTCGCCCCCGAGCAGTGCCTGTACGTGGGGGACAGCTGGGCCAACGACGTGGTGGGCGCCCACGCCGCCGGGATGCACCCGGTGTGGATCATCCCCAACGACACGCCGATTCCGCCCGGCCGGCCTCCGGCCGCCTGCTTCCCCGACGTCCTGTCCTGCCTGAACGCCCTGGCCGAGCACGCTGCCCTCCCAACGGAGCGATCATGACCAGCCCCACCCTCCCGGGCCTCTCGGCCACCGCCTGGCCCGGCGCCGCACCGGCCGACACCACGGTGCGCACCGACCTGCTCGGCACCGTGCGCATCCCCGCCGACCAGATCCGCGCCGCGAGCCTCTCGGGCCTGAACCGCCGGCTGCTGGACGACTTCTTCCCCACCGCCGCAAGCGGCGGGGTCCGGCTGGGCCGCGGCGCCTGCTACTACCGGCCCCGCACCGCGCTGCCCGCGGCCACCGCCCTGGCCCGGGCGGTTGCCGCCCTGGACGAACGCGCTCCCGGCGACGCCCCGGCCGTTCGGCACGCCCTGCTGGACAACCTCCACAACCTCGCCGCCGCCGGGGCCTACGCCCTGTGGCACGACCTCACCGACCGCCCGGCCCCGCCCGGCGACCCCCGCCCGGCCGCGCTGGAACGGCTGATCGCCGCGGCGACCACCACCGCCGCCCACCTGCACGGCCTGCCGGCCCCGGGCGGGCCGCTCACCGTGCCGGCCGGCGACCTGGAACTGCTGTCCCGCACCGACGGCGGCTGGCGCACCTTCCGGGAACTGGACAACCACACCAAGATCGGTAACGAGCTGGCGTTCCTCGCCGACCACCTCCTCGCGTCCCGCCCGGAGATCACCAGCCTGCTCGCACCGCTGTACGGGTCACTGTCCCTGGCCGTCGCCGCCCGGGCGGTCCTGCCCGCGCGGCTCGGCCGTCCTCTAGACGTGCACCTGGTGCGCATCGGCTTCCACGACCAGGCCTCCGTCTCCTACCTCGACACCACCGGCGCTGTCTTGCAGCGGCCCACCGCACCCGGCCCCTACCGGCAGCAGTTGGCCGACGCCGTGGCCGGCTCGACCGTCCTGGTCGTCGACGACAACGTGGGCTACGGCGACACGTTGCGCGCCGCCCGCCGGCTGGTCGAGCAGCTCGGCGGCCGGGCCGTCACCCGCAGCGTCGAATCCGCGTGGGCCCTCTACCACCGCGCGGGCCGGCACGACATCGCCGACGCCGCCGACCTGCCGAGCCTGCGCCCGAACCTCCACCACAGCATCCAGACCCGCCTGATCGGACACCTGCTGCGCGGTGACGGCCGCGCCTACGCCGGCGACCCCGCGCACCGCGCCCGCGGCACGCTGCGCCAGCAGATGGCCGACTCCTTCGACCTCGCAGTCAGCACCGGCACCTGGAGCGGCGGCCAGCTCACCGCCATGCGCGCCGAGCTCGCCCACGCCGCCGCCTGGACGGAACCGCCCATCCCCCGCCCGGCCGCCCTCGTGGCCGCTGCCTGAACCGGAAGCCCCCGCCCATGCCCCTGTCTTCCCCGGTGGCCGCCGACCGCTGGCGAGTCAACATCGACGTCCAGCACGGCGCTGTCACCGCCCAGCCCGGGATTCCCCCGGGACGGCTGATCGCCGAGGTGCTTAGCGACGACGTGCCCACCGCGGTCATCGACCTCGACCGCTCCACCGGCGCCAGCACCAGCACCGCACTGCTGGAGACGGCCGTCCGCCGCCACCCCGGCCGACTGTGGGCCGGCGGCCGCCTGGTCCCGCATGACCCGGCCGTCCGCCGCCTCCTGGACGCCGGCGCCGCCGGGGTCCTGCTCGGCTCCACCGGCCTGGTCCCCGACGGGCGCCTCGACCCGCGGGCCTGGCCGGACTTCACCGCCCTCGCCGGTGAGGGACAGCTGATGCTGTCCCTCGACGCGGTGGACGGACGGATCGTCACCGACGGCTTCACCCGCACCACCAGCCTGCCGCTGACCGACGCCCTGGACGCCCTCCTCGACGCGACCGGCGGCCTCCAGCCCGTCCTGATCACCGACGCCCGCGCGGCGACCCACCGCACTGAGCCCCCCTGGCCGGTCCTCGACCGCATCGCCGGCCGCTATCCGCGCGCCGCCCTGTGGTACGCCGGCGGCCTGACCGGATGGTCCGACCTGCAGCGCCTGTGGCACGCCGGATGGGGCGCCGTCGTCGGCCGCGCCTACCTCACGGCCCCCCGCGGCCTGCCCGACGCCGACGGCCGCCTCCACCGCACCCCGCCCACGGAGACACGGACATGACCGAGCCCGCCACCACCCGCGCCGCCGACCGCGAACCGTGGTGGATTGCCAACTACCGCGGGACCGGCTACGTCGAGCGCTACGGCAGCCACGACGGCGCCACCACCCGACGCGATGTCGACTTCCTCATCGACCACCTCGCTCTGCGCGGCGATGACACGATCCTCGACCTGTGCTGCGCCTTCGCCCGGCACACCCGTGAACTCACCCGCCGCGGCTACACCGGCACCACCGGCGTCGACCTCTCACCGGACCTGCTCGGCCATGCGGCCACCACCGCCGCGGCCGCCGGCGAACCGCTCAGCCTCCTGCACGCCGATATCCGCGATCTGCCTCTCGATGACGGCCACGCCGACGCCGTCCTGCTGCTGTTCAACTCCTTCGGCTTCCTCGACACCACCGACGAGGACCTCGGCGTGCTCCGCGAAGCCCGCCGGGTCCTGCGCCCGGGAGGCCGACTGGCCATGGACCACTTCACCCCCCACCCGAACACCACCGGCATGGGCACCCGCACCGTTCGCAGCGCCAACGCCGAGACCACCCAGCACATCACCTGGGACCCCGCCACCCGCCGGCTGAACCGGCACACCATCACCGCCTACCGTGACGGAACCACCAGCACCAGCCACAGCTCGGTCCGCCTCTACACCCCGGCCGAACTGACCGAGCTGCTGCACGCAGCCGGCTTCGTCATCGACGAGCAGTTCGGCGGCTACGACGCCAGCCCGCTCACCGCCGACAGCAGCCGCCACCTCGTCACCGCGCACCGCCCCTGACCCGCCGCACCCCCGCGGTGGTGGCGGTGCCGGAAACGCAGCTGGGCCCGGCCGCGTCGCGCGGCCGGGCCCAGCTTCCGCTCCGGGAAGGAGCGTGTTCAGGTCAAGCGGACCGGGAGCCCGTACCGCTTGGCGAGCTCAGCCTTGATCTCCCTCACCGGGACGGTGCGCTCCATACGCGGCGAGTACAGCAGCGAGCTGACGATCGCCGCCGACGCGCCCGCCTCGGTGAACGCCGCAGCCGCATGCTCCGCGGAGCCCGCGCCGCCGGAAGCGATCACCGGCAGGTTGACCGCCTCGGCGATCGCCCGGGTGATCTCCAGGTCGTATCCCTCATGCGTACCGTCCTGGTCGATGGAGTTGACGCAGATCTCCCCCGCGCCGAGCTCCTCGCCCCGGCGCGCCCACGCGATGGCGTCCATGCCAGTGGCCTGCCGGGCGCCGTCGATGAACACCTCGTACCCACTGGGGATCTCGGCCGTGACCGGGACACGCTTGACCTGCATGGACTGCACGATGCACTGGCGGCCGAACTCCGCCGAGCCCTCGGTGATGATCGAGGGGTTGCGCACCGCCATCGAGTCCAGGGAGATCTTCTCCGCGCCGGCGGCCAGCACCGCGTGCATGTCCTCCAGCGACCGGATCCCCCCGCCGACCGTGAGCGGCACGAACACCGTCTCGGCGACCTTGCGGATCGTGGCCAGGTCCGCCTGGCGGCGCTGGGCGCTGGCGAGGATGTCGTAGAAGATGATCTCGTCGATACCGTCCGCGTACACCGACGCGGCGACCTCCGCGGCGTCGCCGACATCGATGTTGTCCTCGAAGCGGCGCGCCTTGGTCACGCGGCCGTCGATGATGTCGAAGCAGGCGATCAGCCGAGTGGTCAGCCCCGTGCTGGTGCTGGTCAGGCCGGGCACAGTTCCTCCTGCGGGGTCTTCGCGAACCGCTCGAGCAGGTCCAGCCCCAGAGGGCCGGACTTCTCGGTGTGGAACTGGGTGGCCATGATGTTGCCGCGCGCGACGGCGGAGGTGAACGGCAGGCCGTACTCCGTGGTCGCCGCGACGTCCCCGGCCTCCGCGGGGTCGGCGTAGTAGCTGTTCACGAAGTAGAAGTGGCCTGCCTCCGGCAGCCCGGCCAGGAAGGGATGGGCCGAGGAGCGGTGCACCTGGTTCCAGCCCATCTGGGGCACCCGGACGGTTCCTCCGTCGAACGCGCGCACGGTGCCGGGCAGCCAGCCCAGACAGGTCGCGTCCTGCTCCTCGCTCGTCTCGAACAGGACCTGCAGACCCACGCAGATGCCGAGGAACGGGGAACCGCCCTCAACCACGCGGTCGTACAGGGCATCGGGCCATCCGGCCTCGGACAGGTAGGTCATCGTGGTCCCGGCTGACCCGACACCCGGAAGGATGATCCGGTCGATGCCGTCCAACCCCTCCGGCGAGGTGAGCAGACGGTTCGGCACGCCGAGGAAGTTCAGCGCGTGGACCACGCTCTGACTGTTGCCGGTGCGGTAGTCGATCACGCCGACCACGGGTCGGTCGTCCTGCATGAACGCCTCAATCTAAGGGCCGCCGAGGGCGCCCCGGTTGAAGTAACTGGCCGCCGTCACAAACAGACGGCAAGGGTCACTATGAGTCTATCGGCGATGACCATCGAGTGCCGCCTATCCCAGCAGAGGCTCTCTTCAGCGTCCCTTTCCGAGGCCGGGAAACCTCGCCCCTGGGGCGTGGAAGACCGCCTGCTCCAGCGACCGCGGCCATCAGTGGCGGGCTACAGGTCAACGAGCTGTAGCCCGCCAGTTGACTCCCGAATAGGGGACGAGGGCGTCGTGCACCCGATCAAGGAGGGGGCCAACGCGGAGCGCCGCGCTGATCGCGGTCTCTTCGTGCGGCCAGCCCCGGAGCAAGAAACCGCCGAAGTCGCGATCCATGCCCAGTGCGCTCTCCCAGTCCTCCGCGGGAACCCGGCGGCCTTCCAGGCGGGAGGTGAGATACGCGGTCCAGGCCGGTTGCAGGTCGACGAGAGGTCTCAGCGAGCTACGTGTGCGGTCCATGAGCTCAGTGACCTCTGCGGGCGGGGCATACGCGAGGAAGGCCCCCAGCGCCTTGTCGATCTCCTGGCTGTGCGCGAGCAACGGGCCGGCGATGGCGCGAGGGGTCTCGGCGAAGTCGGTCGTGAACGGTCGGGGATCCTTGCTCCACGCGCTTCTCCAGGCCATATACCCGGTGTTGACGGCTATGGCCCACTGGGCGCGGTGGGCGGCCTGTCGGATCCCCCGCCGTTTGCCGAACCGCCAGCCCATCGTCCCCGTCCCCCTCCTGTTGTCCGTTGCCGGTGCAGCGTACGCCGGATCAGCCTTCCTGCGGTCCCTGCCCGGGCAGCGTCATCCGGCCGACCAGCTCGTACCACCGCTCGATCGGGCAGACGATGGTCGCGGCCCGGTCGGAGGACATCCGCAGCATGACCTCGTCGCCGCCGGGCAGGAGGGCGACCTCAAGATGATCGACTTCTCGCGTCCCCCACGGGTAGTACCAGTCCAGGCCACCGTCGTCCTTGAAGGTCGCAACGACCTCGGCGGCGACGGCTGCCGCGAACGCCTCCCGAGCGGCCTTCGGGATCCGCACGGTGGCCATCTCGGGCTCAGGGAGGTCAGTCACGTGGTGTCGCCCTTCGTCGGCGGTGCCTTGTCCCGCTTCGCCCCACCTCAGTGCGCCGTAGGCACGCTGGTCAGAAGCCAGAGTGTCGTTTCGGAGAGCACGTTCGGCTCCGGTGGCCAGGGCGCCGGCAGTTTGCGCCCGGTCAACGCTCCAGCGTCCTGCAGCTCAGAGCCCGGAGCGCACACGGTGGCGAGCAGCCCTGTGAACAGGCCCAGCGCGTAGGCGTGTTCGGCGTACAGGGCCTCGTCATTGGGGTGGGGTTGCGTGCCGTTCTGGACCGCGGCGTAATCGTAGTACGCCTGCGTGATCTTCACCGCGTCGAGGAGGGTGTCCCCGGTGAGGAACACGGTGAGCTTGGTGATGTCCTCGATCATGCGATTCGGCTCGCCGTAATTGGAGATGAGCACGAGTTCGGCGTCCGCGGTGCTGCGGTCACCGGCTTCGTCGAGGTAGGCCAGCAGCACGTGAACGGTGCCGCCGTCGTCGATGACCATGCCGACCCCCGGGGCGGGCATGGTCTCGGTCAGATCTGCGGGGACACGGTCACTGAAAGTCGTCTGTAGCGGGAGCGTGGTCAGGACGCTGTGGCGCCCTCCGCTGCGCCAGGCCCCGAGCGCGGCGATCCGGGGCCCGTCCCACGACGCCTGTTCGACCGGCGCGTCGTACATCTGCATGAGCCACGCGGACACCCGGACACTCGGCATCCAGCACCACGGCTGCCACTGCGACCCTTCCTGGATGCGCAGTTCTTCCAGCCCCTCGAAGATCCCGGGGTACCGCTGGGTGGCCTGCATCTCCAGGCGGTGCCAGTGGTCGGCCGCTTCCCGGTAGACACAGGCGATGCGCCGGTGGCCGGCTTCAAGACGGTGGTCGAGCTTCGCGTCGAAGACCCCGTGATCGGCTCTCTTCGGAGTGGCGGCCAGCTCCGGCGAAGGTTCGAAAACGTTGCCCGCGCTCACCTCGCTCATCTTCTGCGCGGCGCGCTCAATGACGTCCCGCCGCGCGCTGTCGTGGTTGCCGTCGGCGACTTGGACGCCGCGCTTCTTCGCCTTCTGCTCCTTCAAGGTCTGGGTGACGGTGGCCTGCGGGCGTTCCTCGCGCAGTGTGGTGGCGGCCGCGGTAAGGGCGTACCAGGCGGCCACGACGGTGCGCAGTGGGACCGCCGAGTAGATGAGCCCGGACGGCAGTTGCTCAAGGTGCAGACGGGTGTCGAACAGCGGGAGGAAGGACAGGTGGAGGTCGAAGTCCGGAACGATCGGGATCAGCCGGCCCCGGGCGGCTGCGTCAGGTTCCTTCTCATCCTCGCGCAGAAGCGACCACCAGGTCAGGTGCGCTCCTGGGGAGAAGCCCTCCATGGGCGGTCCCCAGGTGACCGCGACCGCCGGGTCGCCCGAGGGGAGCCGAAACAGTGGTTCGTCGGCGGAGAAGACGAGCATGCCCGCCGGGGCGGGCAGCACGTCCGGGGTGAACGGGAGGGGGATCGAACGGTCCTGGCCGATCTCGCGCGCTGCCCGTACAAGGCCGGTGGTCATCGCGAACGTCGTGCCGTCCGAGATGCGCTTCGCCTCTGCGGTGAGCAGTTGCTCGATCTGGCGGGAGCGGGGCAGTGTCGACCACGCGGCCGGCATCACGAACGTGTGCCCGTGCTCGAAGAGCATGCCCCAGAAGTCGCGGCTCACCGGTGCCCGCAGGAAAGTGAGGGTCTCGGACCGCAACGTGGCGGCCAGATCAGCGAGGGGATGCACGGCCATGGCGTAACCCTAGACGGCGTTCTCGTCCCCGCGGTGTCCGTCTCGGGACCAGACCTCGGGCCACCACACACTGTCAGCCAGGGCGAGGTCGGGAACCGGCCAACGATCTTGTGTGCGCAGGCGGGCACCGCCAGGATCGGACCTTGACCGGTGACGGCGCCCTGAGCCGGGCCTCACCACCCGGCGGACGCGGTTCCCAGACGGTCCACTCCCGTCCCTGCGGATAGGGCTGCGGGTGCCAGGTTGCGCGATTTCGACGACGGGTAGATCGCGAGCGAATACCGTGAGTGCGAGCACGGCTGTCGTCGCCAGTCCGGCTGCCGGCCATCTGCCGTTGCTCGACGAGTCGTTGACGGGTGGAGGGGCCACAGACTGCCGCCTCTCACCTGAGATCTGGTTGAACGAAACAGGCCGGCGCGGCGCCCACTTCCCGGGCGTTGTCGGCGGAGGAGGGGGCCGGGCATGGGCACACACCAGCACGGGTCGGTGGAACTGCCCGGTGGGCCGACGGACGACGAGGGGCGAGAAGTCGACGAGGAGGCCCTCGGAGCCTTGGTGAGCGCTGCACTCCAGGGCCAGGAATGTGTAGGCGAGCACCTGGACGAGGTTGCCGCCGACCTGCCCGGCCTGGTCCGGCTGGTGACGTTTGCCCGGCTGACGACGTTGCGTGTCTACCACGGCGAGCTGCCCGACTACATGACCGATGGTGATGACGGGGTCGGCGCCTACGCCCCCGAGTTCAAGCGCCTGGTCCTGGCCCTGACCGTCGGCGAGCCGCTGTTCGAGCTATGCGAGCAGATGACGCCTGCGGAGCGTCGGCGCGCGGCTGAAGACGCACTCGAAGCGTTGGCGGGTCACCTGCGCTTCGTGGAGGACGTGGACGATTCGGTGGCGACGCTGGCCGAGGTGTGCTGCCGAGTCGGTGCCGTGATGGTCGGCTGGTCATCCCAGGCGGCGCCGATGGCCGAAAAGGAGCTGACCGAGGCCTGGCAGAGGTATCAGTTCGGTCAGCGTGAGGCCGGGCTGGAAGGCACCGGTGCGGCCGCGGTGGCGCTGCTCCTCGGAGCGGTGCTCCACCATCAGGCGCGCATGGACAAGGTCAGCACCGAGACCATCGGCGGACTCGTCTTCACTCGCGCGTTGCCGGTACTGAAGGCGCCGGAGCGGGCCGAGGAGATCCTTCGTGTGTTCGTGGCGCCGCCGGAGACGGAAGCCATCATCGCGCCGATCAAACGGCTCGCGCGCCGTGACCGTGCCTTCGTCACCGACCTGTGCAGTCACGCCCGGCACCTGCTTACGCTGCACGTCGAGGCCTGTCCGTACGGGCTACGCGAGGCTGGCCACGAGTGCACCGTCGGCCACCGGATGGACGCGATCAGCGGGGGCAGCCAGGCGCCGGTGTCCACCCCCGCTCCCGGTGCGCCGACAGAGGGACGCCGTGTCGTACTGCCTCGGATCGGCTACCGCGAGGACCGGCCGACCGAAGGGGCCCCCGAGGGCTACCCCGACGATCACCTCTGGCACATCAACGTCGACCGGATCCTGCTGACACGGTGGGACGCCGAGATCGCGCGATGGAATGAGAACATCGCCGACGACTCCTCCATCAGCGGCACCCCTCCCTACGACAACGAGACGGGCCTGGAGCAATTCGCCTGCCCGGCCTGCAAGAACCAGGAGTCCTTCCTGGTCGAGGGGCGTTGGGGCGACCCGCTTACGCTCCACTGCAGCTGCGGCGTGACGATCATGTCCCCCATCGACGGGGCCCCGGACGACCTGGGCCACCGCCTCCTCCAGAGGCTCATCCTGTGCGAAGCCGATCCCGCCTACGCCGCCCGCCGGCTCATGCCCCCGCTCGCGGAACTCCAGGAGGGTGAGCGGAGCCGGCGTTCCTTCCGCTCCTACCTGGGTCCCGAGGCCGACACGGTCGCGCTCGCCGAGGCGGTCGACCTGGAGCAGGACGATCTCGCGCAGGCCCTGGCAGCGGTTCTGCGCCCGCGGCTGCCCGAGCGGCACGGCGGCAACGCCCTCTCGCTCTTCCTTTTGGAGGTCATCTACGCGCTCTCGGCACCGGTGGTCCGGGACAGCGACGACGGCCGGCGGCTGGCCCAGGCGGTCCACGCGTTCCTGGCCGACCTGAAGCAGGAGAGTGACCGGTGGGCGCCGGCCCGCCAGCTGGTCCCGGACCGGCTGCAGCAGTGGCGGGACGAGGGCGGACCGCAGGGGTGGCAGGACGCGTGGGAGCGCACGGTCGAGGTCGCCGGACGCTACTTCGAGCAGTACCAGGTGCGCGACGGCCGGCTGAGCGATGGCTGCGCCGCGCTCACCCTCGCCCTCTACCTCCTGGCCCGCGAGCGGGAGATCGGCGTCGAGCAGATCAGCCGGGACGAGGTCCTCACCCTGATCGAGCCCGAGAACGCTGACGCCACGGCCGACACCGCGGCCGAGACGGCCGACCGCTGGGGCGCGCGGCTTCAGGCCCTCGGCCACGACCTCGATGCAGGCGACGACCCGGTCGCCCGGATGTGGCGGCACCTACGCCCCGAGGTGCACCTCGACTCCTACAGCGACAAGCGGCAGCCCGCTCTGCTGGTGGGCCTCGCCGCGGTTGTCGGCCCGCGTTCCTTCCACAACATCCGCTTTTGAGCACCGGCCTCACCGCGCCGCCGACCCGAGAAGACCGGAGGAGAAGGTGACCGCAGAGACGACCCCGGCACCCAGTACCTGGGAGGCTGCTGTGCGCCGCGCGACGGTCGTCGCCGACCGCGAGCGGCCCGGCGGGATGAACGAAGACTGCTGGGAGGACGTCGCCATCCGCGACATCATCGCGGTGGTCCTGTACGCGCTGCACGTGCGCCACGAGACGCCGGTCGACGAGGTGCCGTGGTCGAAAGTCCTGTGGTGGCTGTGGGACGACGAGCACGTCATCACCCTCGTGGAAGACTCGTTCCCGGCCGCGGCACAGGCCCTCACCACCCCGGCTGACGAGCTGTCGGATCCGCTGCTCGCGCGATGGCGGTGGCTGAACCGGACGTGGGATCCCGACGCTCCCATCCGGCGCCGCAACGTGCCGCCCCCGCCCTGGGAGGCCCTGATGCGGCGGGGACGCGACGCGGCGGACGGCCCCCTGCCGGAGCCGCGGTGGGAGGGGATGAGCCGCGGGATCGCCGAGGCTCTGCCGGACCCCGCGATCGAGGTGTGCACGCACTGGGCCGCGGCCGCGGTCAGTGCCGTCTTCAGCGCCGAGCAGGGCGGCCTCGCTGTGTTTCAGCGGGTCCGCGTGCACGGCGGGAGCTTCGCCGGCCAGGGCGGCTACGTGCGGGACATCGGCTGGGGCTTCGACGACGGGAACCAGCAGGTGACCGGTCCCGAGGGCTACGTCGTCGACCTGGACGACACCGAGGGCACCGAGCGGATCGACGCCGAGCTTCTTCAGCCCGGATCCGACCTCCGGTGGGCAGGTCGGCCGGAGGGCACCCTCAAGGACGGTCCGCCCCCCGGACTCCATGCCGCGCTGCCGCCGGTGCCGTCCTGCGCAGAAGACCTGGAGCGCCTCCTGGCCGGAGCCAGTAACCCGGAAGTCCTACCCGAGGATCTGCGGAGCAGCATCCGGGGCGCCCGGCGCCACCACCACCTCGACATCAGGCGCCTGGCCGCTCCGAGACCGCACCGCGCGACCGCACAACTGCTGCTGCACTGGTACGAGTTGACCGACCGGTACGCGGACGACCCGGCGGGGCGTGCGGAGGTCTGGGAACTGCTCACCACGGAACACCTGCACGATGACCAGCCCGTCCGTCGTCTCGCCACGAGCGAGTCCGAGGCGAAGGCACTCGCCGAGCAGCACACCGGACTCCTGCTCTGACCGGACGCCCAGATCCGTCGCCTCGCCGCAGACCCCGCCCGTGACCCGTGACCTCGGAGGCCGGCTCGTGGACGCGCTCCCCCGCCATCCCGCGCTCTCCCCCGGCGCCTCCTGGCCCACCCTGCGGATGTGGGTCCGCCGAGAGGACGAACACACCGTCCTGGTCGCGCTCGCTCCTGCCCGCGGGACTCGGCCCGAGGAGGTTCTCCTGCCGTGCGACGCCGCACTGCTGATCCTGCTCGGGAGGATCGCCCTGGGCAACAGCCGGGCCGCCCTGTACGCCGCGCGCCTGGACGAGGAAGATCCGGGCCGGCGGCTGGTGCTGTGCGCGCGGGGCGCACCCGGCGCGGTGCGGGTCCACGGCGCGATGTCGTCGGTGGCCGACGCCTTGTACGCGCGGACGCGGGCAGCGATGCTGACGGCCGGAGCGCTGCTGCGGGCGTCGGGGCAGGGTGACGAAGCCGCCCACTGGGGCACGCTGGCCCGCCAGTTGCTGCTGGCGAAGAGGTCGGCCCGCCGTGGGCACAGTGTCCGAACGGTGTCAGGCGGCCTGCCGACACTCGGAAAACGCGGATGACATGAAGGACAGACAGTGACGACAAGCATGCCCGCAGCCAGCGACGTCCAGCCCGTCTTCGCCGGCGAGGAGCCCCCCGAGACGTACGTGGCCAGCATCTTCCTCGCGGGCCCGTCTCCGCGGACCGCCGAGGCCCCCTCGTGGCGGCCCGAGGCTCTGCGTGAGATCACCATGCAGTGGCGGCAGCCCGGCACGCTCGTGGTGTTCGTCCCCGAGGCCCGGGGCGGGGCACGAAGCAGCGATTTCATTGGGCAGCTCGACTGGGAGCGCGTCAACCGGGGGCGTGCCGACGAGATCCTGTACTGGGTGCCGCGCGCGATGGACACGTTGCCGGGCCTGTCCACGAACGTCGAGTTCGGGGAGGACATGGACGGCGGCCGCGCCGTCCTGGGCTGCCCCGAGCACGCCGTGCACGTGCGCCTCCTCCAGGCACTCGCCGACGACCTGAAGGCGCCCGTCGCGGACACTTTGGCCAAGACGGTCGCCCTCGCCCTGGACCGCATCGGCCCTGGCGCCGCCCGCATCGCCGGACAGCGTGACGTGCCGTTGCTGCTGTGGCGCACCCCCTCCTTCCGCGCATGGCTGGCCGCACAGGAGGAAGCGGGCAACCAGCTGCTCGGCGGCCGGATCGCCTGGACGTTCCGTGTGGGCCCCACGCGGACTCACGTGCTGTTCTGGGCGTACGCGGCGCGCGTGTGGGTGGCGGCCGAACAGCGCGAGAAGTCCAACGAAGTCGTGCTCGGCCGCCCGGACCTCTCGACCGTTGTCGCCTTCCGCCCCGCTGCGCAGTGGCTGGACAGCGAAGTCGTTCTGGTCCGCGAGTTCCGCTCACCCGCCCGCACAGCGGATGGCTTCATCCGCGAGCTTCCCGGCGGCTCCGCGCCGAAGACCGGCGACCCACGGCAGGTGGCCGCGGACGAGTTCGCGGAGGAGACCGGACTGCGCCTGGACCCCAGCCGTCTGCACGCGGTCGGAGTCCGCCAGTCGGCGGGCACCGTTTCCGTCCATGTCCAGGCTGTCTACGCCGTCGAACTCAGCGACACCGAGATCGACGAACTCCGCGCCGACCAAGCCGGCCACGGCAACGCCGCGGAGACCGAGCGGACGCACGTGGAAGTGGCACGCGTCGCTCACCTCCTGCATCCCGAGACCCCGGCGGTCGACTGGACCACGCTCGGCATCATCACCCAGGCCCTTCACGGTGTCGCGCCCTGATGCTCCGCCCGCCGCCTTGCCGCGATCACGGCCGGGCTGAAACGCTGGAGCATCGAGATCACCGCTCGCGCACCCCGCTCTGGAGGTCGGCGCGAGGCACGACGTGGGGGGCATGGCGCGCATGCTGATTGAACAGGCCGAACAACGGCGCCTAACCGAGACGCTCATGCAGAACGCGGCCCTGTGGTCAGCGGACGCGCTCGTGGCGGCGAGCGGAGGCGTGGTGTACGACGCCGAGCGCAGCGCGCAGATCCTCGCGGCCTGGGCCCAGGTCAACGCCGCCGGCACCAATATCTCGGTTCCCCTGTTCTCGAAGCACCCTGACGCCGACGAGCCGTGGGCGAAGCTCGGCGCCGAACTCGCCGCGACCGCCGACCAGGGCGCCGTGGGCCTGCTGGAACAGGCCGCCCTGCGGTGTGCCACTGAACTGGGGCCGGACGGCCGCGCCAAGCTCCTCGCGCAACTGGCGATTGCGGTGTCGCCGCTGATCCGGCTGGCCGGCGGGCTGGACGAACTGCTCGATGCGGCCGCGCTCCACCGCAGGTGCGCGGGCGGCACGGAGGCCGGGTGGGTCGCCGGCGCCACCTGGATCGTGGGCGCGCTGACCGAGAACGCCCAGAACACCACGGTGACGACCCTGGCCTCGGACAGGATCGCGCGCCTGGTCGACGACGGGCATGGCGTCAACCTGTGGCACACCTGGCCGAAGGTCGCCGCCTCGATGATGTCCACCGCGTTCCTCGACAAAATGGACGCTCCCCTCGACCCCGGCCTCCCCCGCTACCCGGTCGGGCTCTGGCTGCGCGCCGTACAGGCCGTCCACACCGGCGACGAACGCCAGACCGAGAACGCCGTCGCCGAGTTCCGGGACCAGGACCCCGGCAACCAGAGCATGCTGTGCTTCGAGCTCGCAGGGGCCATCGCCGCCGTTCGTACCCTCCCCTCCCGACGGACGGCACGGCGTGCCGCCCTCGGCGAGACGAAGGAAGACGAGGCGCTGCGCAGCGCGGTCAGCGCCATCATGGACGAGCTGCCCGCAGACGTCGTCGAGCGGACCGGTCGCATGTACGCGTTCTCCCGCCGCGCGATCCTCGCCTACATCGACCGTGACGCCGAGACACTCGCTGCGGTCATCGACCGGGTCGCCACCTGGGACGACGATCCCGGCCGCACGCCACCCCCGCAGTTCCGCTTCGAGTTCCCCAACCAGCAAGCTCTGGATTTCGCGAACCAGCTTCTGCGCCTGGGCGAGATGGCAGGCGTCCACATCACCAACCGTGAAGCCGCCGACGGCGCCGCCCCCCTGATCGACCGATACGCCCCGAACGAGTACAAACAAGCCGCGCGCGAACTGGTCCAAGCGCTCAGGGGCGCCGGAGAGCCGGGGGTCGACTTCAACCAGGCCGTCGCGAACAGTCCTGCCGGGCTCGTGGCGTTCGCCGCGATGGCCGCCGGCTTGACCCAGAACCGCCGGCTCCCGCTCCCCAAGGAGCGCACCCGCCTCAACTTGATCACCGAGATCCGCGAGAGCGAGGCCAAAGCCCTGCGCGTCCCCGATCGCGAGATCATCACCGTCAGCGACAAGGAGGCACTTGCCTTCCTCGAACAGCTCTACGGGCCCGACTACCCCATCCCGCGCGATCCCCGCGAACGCACGGTGTGGGAACACGATGTCGTCGCCATCGCAGCGCAGCACCTCCTGGAGTGCCCGGCGGACGCCACCACTCCGGAACAGCGGCAAGCCCTCGACGCCCGAATCAAGACGGTCCTCCGGGCAGGAACAACCCCGCAGCGCACCCCTCCCCGGCCGGACCGCAGCAACGTGGTGCGCAACCAGCCCAAGCGCTCCTCAAAGCGGAAGCGGAAGGGCAAGTAGCCGATCGTGGGGTCCGGCCGGGAGAGCCCGCGCGTTCGTCTGACCACCGTGCGTGTGCGCAGACCGGCGTGCCGGGCGGGCTCTCCGAGCGCAGCGTCCGGCAGGACAGCAGTCAGCTGCTGGTCTCGGCGCTGGACCCGAGAGCGGCGTCGAGTACCGGCTCCCATCGGTCCTCGCCGCTGAGCTTGGGCAGGATGATCGTTCGGATTCCCAGCGCCTGGCCTCCCTGGTCTGCTTCCGGGGTGTCGCCCACCATCAGGGCGTTGCGTGGCTGTACGCCCAGCCGCTGGCAGGCCACGGCGAAGATGGTCGGCGCCGGCTTCCTGGCGGCGATGTCGTAGGACATCACGCAGTCCGAGATCCAGGTCATCAGGTCGTGCTGGCGGAGGACCGGCCGCAGGTCCCAGCCGATGTTGCTGACCACCGCCAGCCGTACTCCAGCCCGGCACAGTCCCACCACCGCCCGGCGCGCGGCCGGGTCGATCCGCCATCCATCGGCGCTCATCGTCCTTCGGTACAACGCCCCCGCCGCTTCGGGCCAGGGCAACCCGGCCTCCTCCAGGAGGCGGTCGTACACGGACCGGTGGGCCTGTGGGTCCAGATCCCGCCGCCACCACGCTGCCAGGGCGTGCGGGGAGAGATCTGCCGGCCGGCGGCCACCCGGCAGCCCGGCGGCCTCCGCCTGGCGGACCCACGCGGCTCGGTCTTGCGCCGGAACAGTGATCCCGGCCTCGGCCAGCGCACCCGAGAGCCATTCGTCGGTGCTCTCCAGGTGCGCCACCGTGCCCGCCCAGTCCAGCAGCACCGCCTCGGCGGCACCCGCAGGCGGGGCAGCGGCGGGCGGCTCCACCGCGGCACCGCGGACCGCTTGTACGTGGACGTGCGCGCAGCGCGCGGTTACCCGCGCGATGTCGGCCCGGGTGGGCGAGCCTTCCAGTACCGCCATGTCCGCCGCGAAGGCGTCCCGTTCGGCCTCGCGCCGCTGGGCGCCCGCACCGTCGACTTCCTTGCCCCGGAAGAGGCTGCGCAGGTGGGTGCGTCCTGCGTCGGCCCTTGCCCTGTCGACGAGAATCATCGCTTCGGCTATCTCACGCGTGTCAGGCACACATCCCCCGGGTGGTTGAACGGCGGGTGGGTTCACATTCTGCCCAACCGTCAACGCCACGGCCGGAGTCCGGTTGCTGCGGTGAAGTTCGGTTGTCAGACGAGGACGCCACTGCGCTCGGCCAGGCCTCGCAGGTCCGTCGATGTCGGGCCCAAGCGCAGCAGGCTGGAGATCAGCGACTTCGTCGCCGGGCGGGCGTGGGTCTCCTCGGGTGCCAACCGTTCGCCGGCGAGCAGCGTTTGGATGCAGTCGGCTCGTCGGCCGAGATAGGAGTAGGTGACAGCGATGTCGCCGAGTGCACGAGAGCGGCGTTCGACGCTGGGCAGCGCGTTGAGCGGGAGCGAGTGGGCGGCATCGAGTGCGGCCCGCGGGTCACCAGCGTGGTTCTCGGCGCTAATGCGGTGGAGTCGAACGGTTAGCGGGCTGAAGCCGCCCTGGTTGCCGGGCAGCGTGGCACGGCCGATCTCGTCGGCGATCGCGGCGGCCTCATCGGTCAGTTCCCGCATTCCGTCGCGGTCGCCGCAGCGGGTGAGCGTGTACGCCGCGCTCTGGATCAGAAGGCCGCGCAGCGCGGTGCCGGCCCGGCCGGCGCGGCGCAAGTCGGGCCGGTCCGCGGCGGACAGTGCGAGGGCCAGTGCCTGGTCGTGCTGGCCGGCCTTCCTCGCGAGCACGGCCGCCTGGCGGGCGGCTTCAGCGACCGCGAGGGCTACGTCGGCCGCCTCCGCGAACTGGCGGGCGCGATCGACGGCCAGCCAGCCGAGCTGGAGTTCGTCGAGTTTGACGAGCATGCGCGTGGCCAGCAGGTAGGCCTCGGACAGCAGCGCATACGGGGCGGTGTCCCCTCCGCTGAGGGTGAGCGCGTGGCCGGCGCGGAGCAGGCGGGGCAGGCTGACGGCGAGACGGGCGTAGCGGCAGGCGTCGAAGTCGGCGAGCGCGCCGACGAAGTGCTCGGCGAGCGACTTGGGTGGCGGCTCCGCGGGCGCCTGGCCGACCCCGAGCATGGCGTCGCGCAGACGGGCTACAAGGAGCGAGCCGAGGACGGCCTGGTCCACCTGGGCGGATGCGGCGGTTCCCGGGAGAGGGGAGGCAATGGCTGCGGCGGCGGTGGCCGCCAGGCCCGTGATCAGCGTCCGTCGGTACACGGGGTGGTCGCCCTCCTCCCCCGCATCCCTTCGCTGGGGTCGGCGGGTGCTCGCAGAAACTGCTCGATGACGCGCTCTTCGCGCAGGTGGCCTGCCACGTGTTGCGCAAGGAGAGCGACGCCGAGGTCGGAAAGGTGGACACCGTCGCTCCACAGCGTCGGCCGCTCCCGCCCTGGCTGATGCGCGAAATCGCGGGCGATCTGGACGAACGGCGTCCAGACGTCGACGAAGGGGACGCCGGCGGTGGCGGCGCATTGGGCGGCGGCGCGGTTGTAGAGCTCGAGATCGTGGTTCATCGCAGCGACTGCCGCCGGAGGACCGACGGGCCCGAACGGTGTCTCGGAGACGCACAGGATGCGGCGGGCTCGATCAGTCAGGATGGTGAGGGTGGCGGCGTAGTGCTCGGCGTACTCCTGGATGGACACTTCCTCGGCCGTGCGCCCCTGGTGGGCGCGCCAGACGTCGTTGATGCCGCAACCGTAGACCGCGAGGTCGTACCGCAGGTGTGGCGGGAGAGCCTGGGCGGCGGTGGCGAGGTCGCGGGAGGTTGCACCGCCCTGACCGCGGTTGTCGCAGATGAAGGAGACGCGGGGGTGAGCGAGCTGGAGCGCCAGGCGGACGCGGTGGACGTAGCCGGTGGAGCGGTGCTCCGTGATCCGGACCGTCTCGCCGACTTGGGCGAGCGTGGCAGGGTCGGTCAGACGAGGGCTGTGGGCCTGGCGGTGTTCCATGATCGAAGTGCCGAGCCACAGGATCCGTAAGGACTGCGGGGTGCGGGCCGAGGTCATGAGGAGGCGAGCCGGGCGACCGGCACGGTGGGAGCGGCGGCAGGGCGGTACCGGTGATGCAACGGGGACCTCCCGGGTGGGCATGTCGTGAGACAACTCTAGGCCCGCGCAGAGGGGTTGGCGCTGCGCCTCCCGCCCGGGAGCCCTCGAAGGGATGATGCGCACGCCGCCAGGAGACGCAAGCGGGTCGAGCGCCGAGAGCTGACCCCTGACCCGGCCGGGGCGCCCGCCACAGTCGGTCCTGGGCGGGAGCCACTCGTCACTGCGTGGCCATGCTGTGCTGCGGAAGGCGGCGTAGCCTCGCTAAGGTTCCCTAGAAGTCGCACGGCACCGTCAAGGGGACCCCGCGGACATCGCCGAAGCCCACTCGATGCCCGAACTCATCCCGCGTTCCTGACCCGCCGCGCCCTCCCGGGGTCCGGCGCAGCGCATGAAGGCGAGGCGACTTCGTGGATCACGCCCCGCTCGGGCCCGGGTGCGCCGTACGGTCGCTTCTACGGATGGCGACCAGGCGGTGACGCCGGGACAGGTATGGGAGGGGAATCCGAGGATGGTCAACGCCCGTACGTACCCACTGTGGCGGGATCTCGCGATGAGCGAGGACCTCCCCAACGAAGCCCTCAAGACGGTGATCGAAGCCCTGTGCACTCCGGCAACGACGCCGGACGGCTTCGACGTCCAGGCCGACCGGTGGCGGGAGGAAGCCCTCAAGGACGCGCTGCCCGCGCTGCTGGCCCGGACCCCGGCCAAGCGGCTGCGCGGCCGGCTCCTGGTGCACGCCGACGAGAAGACGCTGGCAGCCCTGGCGGCCGACGGCACCGTGACCCCCGCCGACGTGCCCGCCATCCTCCGGCACCGCCGGGCCTGGGCCGGGCTCATCTCCGCGCTGGCACGGCACCCCGGCCAGGTCGAGGCGGCCATCGCGCTCCTGCCCCGCCTCCCCCAGCATGAGGTGGAGCAGGTCGTCCGGGACTGGGACCCCGACCGCTACACCCGCACCAAGAACACTCCGCCGGCCCCGCCCGTGCCGCAGAAGCTGTTCGACGCCGTCCTGGAAGCCTGCCTCACCCCTCTCGCCGCGTACCTGCTCCACCCGGAGCCCGAAGAGGGCTGGGAGGCCGTGTCCGCGCACTCGAAGGACTGGTCGCTGGAGTTGAGCGGCCGCGACGGCTGGGCGATGCTGGCCCGTTGCCCCGAGCGGTGGGCGCAGCTCACCGCGCACCCCGAGCTCGGGGCGGCTGTCCAGCACCTGCTGCTGGACCAGGCCGAGACGCAGGCCCTCGAGGACGCCCGGCTCCGCGCCGCCGACCCCGAGGGTGAGGAACTGCCCGCCGACCCGGCGCCCGCGCTCAGCGAGGAACTGCTGCTCGCCTGTCTCCCGGCCCTGTGCCTGCCCGAACTGGCCGACCTGCCCAACCCGCAGGTGACCGCCCGCCGGACCCTGCACCACCTCGCAAACCGCGTCCACACCAACCCGCGCCTGGCCGACCTCGCCGCCGACCAGTTGCACGCGGCCGCCGACGCGCTTGTCACCCGCGGCCAGCTGCTCACCTGGTCCGACAAGCAGGAGAACGACTACGAGTTCGAGGGCCGCGTCCTGCGCCTCGCTGAGGATCTGGCCCTCCTCAGCGCCAACCCCGACCACCTTGCCGGGGCCTGCGCCCAGCTCGCCAGGCTGGATCCGCCGGCCGTCGTCTCCCCCAAGCCGAGCCGGACCCTGATCCGCGTCCTGGACAACGTCGACCCGGACCACGACCGCCCGGCCCGGCTCCTGGAACGCCACTCCGAGCACCGCCGGGTCCAGGCCCTGACCGTCCTCGCCGCCAACCCACACACCCCGACCGCCGCCGTCGCGGACGTCCTGACCGGGCTGCACCCCGCCGAACTGGCCTGGATCGCCGAGAAGGCCGGCGGCCCCGACTGGTTCCTGGCCGCGGCGGCCGCCGTCCCGGTGCCCGAAGACGAGGACGACGGTGTGGTGCGGCTGGTGGACGACGAGGAACTCGGCAAGCACCCCGACCCAGCGGCTGTCCTGCAGTCCTGGCTCGACTCCCCCGCCGCCGGTGAGATCCTCTCCCGCTCCGAGGTCTACCGCGCCGTCGTGAAGTCCCGCTACCGCACCCTGGAGCACCTGCGCCAGATCCCCGCCGACGAGGTCCTCGCCCGCCACGAACCCGAAGTCGCCCTGAAGATACTGCTGGACCACTGCGGGCGCAGCACCGACCGGTGGGAGGCCCTCGCCGCCGCCATGACCTTCGACTACGACGACGAGAAGATCACCTTCGGCCAGCTCCTCGACTCCCTGGGCCCCGCGCCCGCCCAGGCGCAGACGTCCTGACGGGGGCGTCCCGCAGGCCGCCGTGTGCGTGGCGCCTCCGCGCATGCAGTCCGCGAGGGTTCAGTGTGGCGCTGTGCGCGGGCCTGCTCAGCCGGGGCCGACACATCGGCCGTGGCGATGTCGGGCTCGGGGAAGGCCCGGCAGCTCAGCGCCCGCATCGGGTCTGCCGTTCCACCGCCTCCGCGATTGCTGGATCTACCGGGATGCGGACAGCCTGCCAGTGCGCCTCGATCGTACGGAGGTATCTCTCGGACGGCATCCGGCGCTCCCCCGGGGCAGCGGGCATCGTCGGATGCGGGGCCGGGGCGGCGGCCGTCGTGGCGGGGCATGCCTTCGCGCGCGCCAGAACGTGAACTTGGCGCAGACGCTCGCACCCTGCACCCGGAGCGACTCAGGGCGTGTGGCACTGTGTCGGCTCCGAGATGCCTGGTCAGGTACTACGATCCGTCCTCTGGCGGCAAGGGATGGGCTCGGCCGCGGCGGAGGGCTCGGAGGTCGTGGAGTGAGTAGCGAGCAGGAGCGGCCTCGGTTCCGGCGCCGTGCGAAGGAGATTCCCGCTCCCGCGACGCCGGAGGCCTTGTTCGGGGAGCTGCCGCGCACGCCCGGGGGGCACGGCGCGCTGTGGTCGCATCAGGCGGACATCCTTCGCGACTACTCCTCGGCGGTGTTCCGGGACAAGGCCGATGTCGCCCTGGAGCTGCCGACCGGCTCCGGCAAGACGTTGGTCGGGCTGCTGATCGCCGAGTGGCGGCGCCGGTTCTTCAAACACCGATCGGTCTACGCCTGCCCGACCAAGCAACTCGCTCACCAGGTATGGGAGGCGGCGCAGGCCCAGGGCGTTCCGGCTGCCCTGTTCGTCGGACGCACCCGTGACTTCGACGACCGGGACCTGGCCCGCTATGAGGGCGCCGAGGCCGTGGCCATCACGGTCTACAGCCACGTGTTCAACACCAACCCCGTCTTCGCCGGTGCCCAGAGTCTGCTGTTCGACGACGCGCACGCGGCGGAGAACTACGTCGCCGACGCCTGGGCGGTGGAGATCCCGGTCGGCACAGACCAGTTCAACGGGCTGATCGACGCCTTCGGTGCGGACCTGGACCGGCATCTGGTAGCCCGACTCACGGATGGGCAGGCCGCGGAGTCGGAGGTGCGGCTGCTGCCGGTGACGACGGTGGCCAAGCGCACCGAGGCCCTGGACAAGGTCCTGATCACCTTGAGCGGGGATGCGAAGTACCGGTTCAGCATGGTCCGGCAGCAGCTGCGCTCGTGCCTGTTCTACGTCAGCTCCCAGGGCTGGTACATCCGGCCGATGATCCCGCCGACGTTCGACCACGACGCCTTCACCGGCCCCGTGCAGCGGGTCTACCTGTCCGCCACCCTGGGCGAGGGCGGGGAGCTCGAGCGGGCCTTCGGCCGCAGTCCGATCGCGCGGGTCCGTGCGCCGGAGGGATGGGAGCGGACCGGCAGCGGCCGGCGCTTCTTCGTCTTCCCCGACCTCGCCGAGACCGACGACCCGGTCTTCGGGCCCGCCGAACCGGCCACAACGGCCAAGGACGCGACGCCCGACGCTCCGGCCACGGAAGCGTCAGAGGGCGCGGCCGCGCAGAAGGGCGGCCTTGTCGGGCGGCTGGTTCGGCTGCGGAACAAGAGCGTGCTGCTGACCCCGGACGACCGGACGGCGCAGGCCACCGCCCGCACGATCGGGGTGCCGGCCGCCGAGCGGTTCCGTCCCGGCGAGGCCAAGACGGGGCTGCGCCCGTTCATCGACGCCGAGCGGGGCATGCTCCTGGCCGCGAGCCGCTACGACGGCATGGACCTGCCCGACGAGACGTGCAACATCATCCTGATGCACGGCCTGCCCGACGCCGTCCACCTCCAGGACCGGTTCCTCATCACCCGGCTCGGCGCGAGCAACGTCGCCCTGGAGCGGGTACGGACCCGGGTCGTGCAGGGCGCCGGCCGCTGCACCCGCGGGCCGCGCGACTTCGCGCTCGTCATCGCCGTCGGCCGCGACTTGCAGCGGTTGCTCTCCCGTACGGACGTCCGCGCCGGGATGCCGCCCGAACTCCAGGCGGAGATCGCCTTCGGCCGGGAGAACAGCGAGGTGCCCGCCGACGACCTGGTCGCACTCGCACAAAGCGCCCTGGACCGCGACCACATCTGGCAGGAGGACGCCGAGCCGTACATCACCGAGCTGCGCAACGAGGCGACCAAGGAACTCCCCCCGTACGCGGGGAAGCTGGCGGGCAGCGTGCGACGGGAGATCGCCGCCTGGCAGGCCGCGTGGCAGCAGGACTTCGACCGCGCCTCCCGCGAAGCCGTCGAGGTCCTCAACCAGCTCACCGGCCAGGAACTGCGCCCCTACCAGGCCCTGTGGGCCTACCTCGGCAGCGCCTGGGCCTCCCTCGCCGTCGACGCGCCGGCCGCCGCCGAACGCGCCGACCAGCTGATGCGCCGCGCCCGCCAGGCCGCGAACCGGACCACCTGGCTCCGCGAGATCGAAGGCCCCGGCGCCACCGCCGGCGACCTGGACGTCCTCGACGCCGAGGGCGTCGACGGCGTCATCGCCGCCCTGGCCATGCCGCGACTGAAGAGCACCGCGAAGTTCAACGAGCTCGCCAACACCATGATCCGCGCACTGGGGGATCCCGACGCCACCGGCTACGAGCAAGCCCTCGTCACCCTGGGCGACCTCCTCGGCGCCCGCTCGTACAAACCGCAGGGCCAGGGACGCACCGACGCCGCCTGGATGTGGCCGTCCGCCTGGATCACGATCGAGGCCAAGAGCGAGCAGAAGACCGAGGGCGGCGTCAGCCTGAAGTACATCCGCCAGGCGAACACCCAGCTCGACCTTCTCGCCGCCGACGAGGGCCTCGACGAGCCCGCACCCGGCAGCATCACCGTCATCGCCTCCCCCCGCAGCATGGTCGACGACGACGGAGTGAAAGTCGCCCGCGACCACCTCCACCTGTCCTCCCCCACCACGCTCCTCGCCCTCGCCCAGCGCACCGTCCGAGCGTGGACCGAGATCCGCGGCGCCGCGCCGGCCGGCGTCGACAACGACGGCCTGCGCGCGGTCGTCCAGGAGACGCTCGCCACGCACCGAGTACTGCCTTCCCAGGTGCGCGACGAGTTGAGCGCAGACCCCATCCGCCGATGACCCACACGCTCAAGCCGGTCACCGATGCGCCGCGGCCCCGAAGGTGAACGCGGCGGCAGGATGGCGACCACCGGAAGGACCCCTTGAAGTGAGCAAGCACGACGCGGTCCGCGCGGCGGTGTTCTCGGCCGGATCGTGGGGCACGGCCGTCGCCAAGATCATGGCTGACGCCGGCACCGACGTGGTCCTCCACGCGCGGCGCAGCAAGGTCGCCGACGCGATCAACGTGACGCACCGCAACCCCGGCTACTTTCCTGATGTCGAACTGCCCACCACCGTGACAGCCACGACCGCCCCCGCTGCCGCGCTGGACGGCGCGGGCCTTCTCGTGCTGTCCATCCCCGCGCAGTCCCTTCGGGAATGCCTCGCGACCTGGGCGCCGTACATCGGAGCCGACACCCTGATCGTGTCGCTGATGAAGGGCATCGAACGCGACACCGGCCGGCGAGCGAGCGAGGTCATCACCGAGGTAACCGGCCTCCCGGCGGAGCGGGTGGCGGTGCTCTCAGGACCGAACCTCGCGCGGGAGCTCATGGCCGGACAGCCCGCCGCGGCGACCGTCGCCTGCCCAGACGAAGCGGCCGCGCTCCGCGTGCAGCAGGCGTGCCACACCAACTACTTCCGGCCCTACACCAGCACCGACGTGATCGGCTGCGAACTCGGCGGCGCCGTCAAGAACGTCATCGCACTCGCGGTCGGCATCGCCTCCGGCATGAACCTGGGTGACAACGCCGCCGCGATGCTGATCACGCGCGGCCTGGCCGAGACCACGCGACTGGCCGTGGCCATGGGCGCCCACCCCGCCACCCTGGCAGGACTGGCCGGCCTCGGCGACCTCGTCGCCACCTGCACCTCACCGCTCTCCCGCAACCGCACCTTCGGCGCTCACCTCGGCGCGGGATCGAGCGCCGAAGACGCGGCCGCCGCCACCCGGCAGACCACCGAAGGCGTCAAGAGCGCAGCGGCGATCCTTGCCCTGGCCCGCGCCCACGGCGTCGATATGCCAATCACCGACGCAATCACCGCCCTGCTGAACGGAACAGTCACGCTCGACCAGGCCACGGCCGCGCTGATGCAGCGCCCGGCCAAGCCCGAGCGCTGACCTCCGGCACCCCGCGGACCCTGGACCGTCCTTCTGCGCTATCACCCGACGTCTCGGGCGTGGGCTGGCTGGGCCCTGCCGAATCGCCCTGCCAGGGCTCTGCGCCCCGCTGAGGTCGGGGAAGTCTGGACCGCACCGTCAAGGGACACGAGCGTGGACGTCGCCGAAGCCCAGCAGTTCGCCTGGCAGAACATACTCACCAGGGGCTTCAACTACCTCGTCGCCCTTCGGCCCAGATACAGAACGTCGGCTTGGCTGCTGGGGAGGCGGGGGCCGACCGCTCAGTCCTGCCAGTCCAGCTGTGATTCGGGGACGCCGATGGAGCGCGCGTAATCCTGCGCCTGCTGACGGCCTTCCACCTGCTTGCGCGGATAGCGGAAGATCCTGTCGGCGAAGATCACGAACGCCTCCGTGGTGGTGTTGTAGTTGACATACCAGCCCCCGGTCGGGGCCAGGCAGGCAGCCAACTGCCCGGCCAGAGGCTCGGCGTCGGTCTCCTCCGCAGCGAAGTCCAGGAGAGTCCATTGCTGCGGCTGCTCGGCCACCGCGTTGTGCACCTCCACCCTGGCGATCTTCGTGATGTGCAGCGGGACTCCGACCAACTCCGCTCCGAGTCGCAGACTTTCCGCGATCAGCACGCCTTCAAGCACCTGGTCCTCCTTGACCTCGACGCGGTGAGAGTAGCGAGGACCTGTGACAGAGGCGGCCCTTCGCATCATCACGTCAGCTGTTCGAAGGTGCGCTCGGCTTGCTCTCTCATCGAGCCCATGGACGCCACCAGCGCGTGCTGCCCGTCGGCGTGGCGGTCGGGGACGGTTCGGTCGTCGCTGCGGTGCGGTCGGCTACGAGGCCGATCTTGTCGGGGTGCACACAGGCCGGCTCACCAGCGGCCGTGTACCGGTGGCCGTCGACGGCATTGAAGGGTGCTTCGCGGCACGGCCGGTCGAAGACGACGAAGCCCTCGCGCGGGTGCCACAGGGCGGGGCAGATCCCGCACAGGCCGTGGTCCGACTCGGGGTCGGTGTGGGGCGGGCGACCGTCCATGTCCTGGCAGCATAGCGTCCAGATGGCCGCGCGCTCCGACAACTGCGCACCCAGTTCGCCCGGTCACAGCAAGGCGTGCTCGAACGTGGAACGGTGCGCGGTGACGAAGGCGTGCTCGCGGCGGCTCCACTCGACGCGCGCGGCGACGACGTCCGCCTCGATGCGGAGCTCGGAGGGCCCGGGAACCCGCTCGGCCCAGAACCGGGCATTACGGTGCTGCCGTCCCAGGATCGCGTCGACGAGGCGACGGCGCTCGCCGGCACCGATTCCGTATGCATCGGCCAGCACCCGCACTTGGTGGGCCTGTTCGTGCACGGGTGGAGCTGTCACCTTGGAGGCGATACACCAGGTCCAGGCTGCGTACCCGACGTCGTCGAGAGGATCCCCGGGCGCGGCGGTGTCGAAGTCGATGAGGGCCACCGGCGTGCCGTCCTGGAAGATCATGTTGTTCGGCCCGGGGTCGTGGTGACAGACCACCGGGTGGGGGCCGGCGAGCCTGCTGCCGCGGGTCGCGTCGTGCAGGGAGCGCAGCAGTGCGCCGGCTGCGCTCACCTGGGCGTCGGTCCACTGCTGGAACTTGGCCGGCACGTGACCAGGCAGGTAGCTGAAGATGTCACGTCCGGCCTCGTCAACGCCCAGATAGCGCGGCGCACCGGTAAATCCATGCTGCTCAAGGTGGCTCAGCAGTTCCGCAACGAACGGAGACGAGGGTGAAGCAGGTCGGCGCACTGTGTCTCCGACCCGGACGACGCCGTGGGTGATGCGCCCTCCCCCCAGCGGTTCCTCCGCGTCTAGTCCGCCAGGCATGCCGGGGTCTCCTTGCTTCGAGGTCCAGGCCCCGATCCACGCGGGGGCCTGCCGGTGTCGATGCCGTGAGTGCCTGCGCAAGCTCGCCTGGGATCAGGTCCTGTACTGGGCCGCCCGAGGGGACGGCGCAGCAGCCGGGCCGGGAGGCTGGTCAGGACCACTTCTCTCCTCGATCCCAGGGCCGCCCCGACGCCCGGTGCTTGCTAGCGTGGCGGTCCGGGGTGGCTAGGTCGTGGATACTGCGCCGTCGGCATCGAGGCGATCTCCTTCGGGTTCACGCAGGCCGGCTCACCCCGGTGCCCCTCTGGACGCGACCGTCCGGCACATGCCTCCACCGGGATTCGGCTGGAGACAAGCACTCTCAGCCGCCGGTCCGATGGTGCGGAGGTACCTTACGAGGAACGCTCTATGCGCACGGGGACGTTGAAGTAGTCCCCCAGAGCGAGCCGAGCCAAGACGGACTGCTTCAGCCTGTGCTGTTTCGCGGTCTGCTTCAAGGTCGGGATCCACTTCGTGGAGACCGAGTACTGAAGACGAGTGTTGGCTGGCTCGATCTTCTTGGGTCGGCCGGGGCCCCGCTCGATCACCTTCAGACCGGGAAACAAGCCACCTTCTCGAACGGGCCCGCGTGCCTGGGCGATGAGGTCAGGCAACCGGTCGGCGCACTCCGCCACAGCGGTAAGAACGATCGTCTCAGCAGACTTTCCAGTCTGCTGCATCTGCTTAACCTTCGCCGCAATTGTCGACGGCACGTAGGTTTGGAGTGTCACCTTCCCGGTCGCCGAGCCGAGCGAATCGTCATCGTCGCCCCACTCATCCTCGTCCTCAGCCTCTTCGGCGGCGAGACGCTCCTCCTCCGCCTTCTTCCGATCAGCCTCTTCGGCGGCGAGACGCTCCTCCTCCGCCTTCTTCCGATCAGCCTCTTCGGCGGCGAGACGCTCCTCCTCCGCCTTCTTCCGATCAGCTTC
>NZ_JBHWGP010000006.1:219283-219349 GCF_042733155.1 Streptomyces sp. NPDC059740
TCAGCCTCTTCGGCGGCGAGACGCTCCTCCTCCGCCTTCTTCCGATCAGCCTCTTCGGCGGCGAGA
>NZ_JBHWGP010000006.1:219446-298035 GCF_042733155.1 Streptomyces sp. NPDC059740
GTACGCTCCTCCTCCGCCTTCTTCCGATCAGCTTCCTCGGCGGCGAGACGCTCCTCCTCCGCCTTCTTCCGATCAGCTTCCTCGGCGGCGAGACGCTCCTCCTCCGCCTTCTTCCGATCAGCTTCCTCGGCGGCGAGACGCTCGTCACCATTCGGGTGGGCGGTGAACGTCGCCGGCACAGCCGGAGGAGCAACGGGAGCGGCGCTGGCGGCAGCAACACGGCTGCCACGCCGACGCCTACCCAGGCCGCTTACGTCTGGCTTAGGCGGCGCTACCGGGCCACTCACCTGCTGTGTTGTCTCCGTCATGCGGCCAGAGCCTCCTCCGCCTCCACCTGGAGGATGCGCTCCACAACCTCAACGACAAGGTCCTCGTAGTCGCGGCCGACCTCTTCTGCCCGCTCCGTCGGAAGAACCTTGCCGACCTCACCCTTCTTCTTCTGCCACCACTTGATTCCGTCGGTGGCCTCAGCAACCTCGTATGCCAGCTGCCCGCGGTCACGGCAGTTGACAGCGACGTTCTCGGCGTCGCGGATGACGCTGTTGAACACCGGCGCGTCGGAGTCCGCGTCGGCCAAGAGCTTCTGAAGTCGCTCCCGGGTCTGCACCCAGAGACCGACAGGTCGGCGTTCCTTCGTCTTCCTGTCGGTGTAGTAGCGGTGGGCAAAGCCGAACAGGACGGCTCCGAGTAGTTCGAGGTCAGGGTTGAGGTGAGCAGTGTCGTCGAAGCGGTGCGACACACCACCCAAGCCGTTAATCGAAGACACATCGCCCGTGGAGACCGGGCTCAACACCCAGCGCGCTGCGGTCAGAGCCAGGATCTGCGGTTCCTTGGTCACTGGCGGGCAGTCAACGATGATCCAGCGGTACTCCGGCGCCATCTTCGCAAGCATGACTGCCAGGCTGAGGTTCGCAGCTTGCCCGTATTTGCTCTGCATTGTGACCATCTGGAAGGGGATCTGTTCCAGCTGCCTGCCACTCGGAACCACGTCCAGCCGAGGGCGGACATCCCGGATCACCTTAGGCAGGTCGCCGAACTGAAGAGCGATAGCGAGGGACTTACCCTCATCCATCTCCTTGTGTCCCTTGATGCCTAGGTCCTCGTGGCTATTGCCCTGAGCGTCAACTTCCACGAGGAGGACGCGGCCGGCGTCGCCACCTTCCTCTGCCTTGGCCGCCTCGCCCTCGGCCAGAAGGCCAGCCATGTGGGAGGCAATGCTCGTCTTCCCTTGCCCGCCCTTGCCGTTGAAGACCGCGATGACGCGGGCGAGGTACGGCCGGAGTGACCGAACGAAGTCATCCAAGACATGCTGCGGGGTCGCGGGCGTGAAGGGCTCCAGAGAGAAGGTTGGAGCCTCGAGCTCTGCCGTAGTCATCGGTTGTGGATTCCCCTCCGAACAGTAGATAGACGCTGGTAGGCGCCCTCTGACGGGCTTTCATCCGGCTCAACCAGCGGCTCGTGTCACCGACACAGAGACGGGACGGGAGCATACCCCAGTGACGGACACGTTGTGGGGCGACACGCCAGGTTGGTGGCTGGTGCTCGGCCCGCACTCCTTGCCCCACCCCTAACTCGCTCCATTGGTGGGCCGGTCGGTCGACCCCGGGATACGCCCTCTGCCTGCCCTGCTGTTCGTTCGGCAGCTAGTTCGCCGACCCCACCCGGCGTATGTCCTGTCGTGAGGTTAGTCAGCGGACCGAACAGACGGCTGCCTGACGATTCCATTCCCTGAACAACAGCTAGTTAGCGCGACTCCCCCAGCGTTGGTTCGTTAGCTAGCGCTATAGCTGGTCACATAGAACAGACCTGGTATAGCTCTTTATTCCGGCCGCAAATAAGGTCAACGCAGAGTTCTGGGCACAGTTCGCAGTAAGGTCTGACAGACAGGCTGTTAGGTTGCACACGCCACAGGCCCAGGAAAGGCCCTGCCAAGGGGTCTAGGCACCAGACTCTATCTAGAGCTAGTGATAGACCCTATCAACCAGCCAAGCTAGAGACAGCTTGAACCCTACGCATACAACTGCGTCTCAGCCTAGGGCAAAGACGAATCCAAGACCTATGCACAAGACGTTCATTAGCCGACCCTGTCAGCTATGCATAAGACTGTCATGCGACTATCCAAGGGACTTATGCGAGGCTCTGACCTGCACAGATACGGCTAGACGCACTCAAGATTGGACGCTCAACACCAGGCAAAATGCTAGATTATTGGATTCGCCGATGTCTGTAACACCAGTCTAACTCGTGCGGTTATGGCTGCACAACAGAGCCGTAAATGAAGCTCCAATTGGAACATATATCTACACACAACTTCGAGCCATATTCGATTGACTGCCGCCTCTTGGTGAGCCAATAATGCGCCCTCGACTCACTTTAAGCGCCCAATGAGCTAAGCGATCTGCCCAAGATTATCTGAGCATTGGACCACTCACAGTCAGTCATAATTACAACCTCTGGGCAGGGCATTTCAATATCAATGGCCAAAAAAGAGCCGAAGTATTCCTTCCAGATCTAGCAGCTCTTGTGAGCCAATCGGCATTCAAACGCAGGGCATCAGGCGGCGGACTCTGCGACGAACACAGCATCGCGGACGCATTTGAGGGTGCGGGTGTCCACTATTGGCCTTGACCAGCACCGCACGGCCCTGCTCGCTAGGCGACAGTGACGACGGATCTGCTCTGGGGGTTGAAGCTCGACGGAGTTTCCAGCGCGAGGCCGATGAGGGTCACGCAGCAACGCGGACGGCACACGGACGGGCTGCGAGGGTGTTCTTCACCAAGAACGGAACCGAAACCGCTCGCCCTCGGCTCTACAGCCGGCCCATCCACGCAGATGGGCCGATCAATGCCCCAGAATCGGACGGTCGTTAGACACTCGTGCTCTGTACACGTCGTGCACAGCAGACGCGCGTTGTGCGGGCGAGTACCCAGCTGGGCTGCAGCCTTCTGGGCACAGACTGTCTCCTGCGCCAGTGCGCCCGCCGCCCATCCCCGCTGCTCAACTCCAGCGCAGGCCAGCACCACTTCTCTTGCCACCATCTCCGCCACGTAGCCCTTCACGTGGGGCATCGCCGTAGCCGGTCAGACAGACACACCGGATGCGCGACCTCGTCGCTGAGTTGCAAACACGTCGTGTATGTTCATGGCCAGGTAGGGCAGGGTCGCGCCGCCGTCGGCCTTGAAGCGCGCTTTCGGCATGTCGGAAGCCACGACCGTTATGGGGGTTCGGATGGGTAGGCCCACATCTCGTCGCCTCTTGTCGGGTTCGCGTGTCAGTGAACTCACCGGACTGCACGGGGTGACACTCGGCAAGCTCGTCAGCGAGGGGTTCCTGCAGCGCGATCGTCGCTCGCTCAAGTACACCGGCGCAGAGCTGGTCGTTGCTCGAGCGCTTGCCCAGCTGCAGACCCGAGCTTCGAAGCCGGAGGCTGACCGCGATCGCAAGGTCGTCCAGGAGATCCGGGATGCCCTGACGAGTGGCAAGGTCACCGAGGCAACGGACGTTGTGGTCGCCGGCGACTTCATCCGACTCACTCACACACCGGGGGAGCGGCTCGATGCAACGGCAGGTCTAAGGGATTTCCGCGTGCTGGGGATCGGTGCATGGGTGACCGAGTTCAAGCAGCGCGAGCCTGAAGCCTTCGACCTGGAAGTCCTGATAGCCGCCGCGTAGGGATCAAGCGGCCAGCTGCAGCCCCTCCCGAAGCTGCGGCGGCATTGTCCTCTGCACCGAACGGCAGACCTACAACTGGCTGGGGCGGGCCCTCCCGAGGCCCGCCCCTACACCCACAGGGGGGACACCCCCCCAGAAAGGAGCCACCTAGAGACGACACCGTCCTCACAACCGCCGGCCACCGTGACTCGCCAGTCCGGCCGAGCGGTCAGTTCAGTACGCCCTCATAGCTCCAGGAGTCAGCTTAACCGTGCCGACCTCGATTTCACTAGCGGACGCCGACAGCGTCACACTCAAGCACCCACAAAACGTCAGATTCCAGCCAACCCAAGATCACTCGGCATCGCCGGCCTGGGTCCTCGCTTTCGCGACTGCTCTGTCTGGTAGCCACCGCGGATTCAAGATCAACCCGGACAACACGTCAGCAGGCTGGGCCGACCTCGAGACTCTCGCTGCGAGCGGCACCGCATTCGCCGTGCGACCAGATCGCCGCTTCCTGGTGGTCGACCTGGACCTCGCGGGCATTCCATCCCACGATGCCCACCTACGTCAGACGGCGTTTGATCGTCTACGGTGGGCTGCGTCCGCCTCCAAAATCGACAGCCTGCTCGTGCACTCGGGCCGACCAGGGCACAAGCACCTGATCTTGGTTCTCGGATCAACAGCGCCCTCAGTTCGCGACGCAATCGAGCGTCAGTGCCGAGAGGCCGGCCTGGACATCCGCACGCGCGGTGTCCGTCCGCCGTTGGCCCCACATCGTTCAGGTGCGCCCTCAACCTTGTCCTGCACGCTCGAGGAAGCCTACGCAGTACTCAAGGCCGCCTCGCCTGGCAGGTCCCAAGTGCTCAGCCTCGCCAGGGCGTTGGGGGTCACGCCGCTCTCTCGTCGCATGGAGCGGGTACTCCGCGAAGGGCATGCCGCTGGAGGCTACGAGAGCGCGTCCAATGGTCGGATGGCTTTCGCCCTGGCAGCCGTCTCCTCCGGACGTGGCCACGACTTCATTCGCACGGCTCTACTTGATCCGCAAAATGCGCTGGGCGAGACGTTTCGCGCCAAAAAGACTGCATGGCAAGACGCCGAAGTAGAACGTCTCTGGTCGTTGGCATTGGCGCGTCAAGGTTCCTGGTCTGAACCGCGAATCGTTAGTCGAACGGAGGCCCTAGAGCGAGTTGTGCGCTGGAATTCTGCTCTGGATTGCGACACCTGGCGCGGCACCTCCGGGGGCACAGACAAGGCTGTCTGTGAGGCAATCGCTCGGCTTGCCTACGCACAAGGAGGAGTCGATTTCTCTGCAGGCCTTGCGGTAATTGCTGTTGCGTCGGGAGTGTGCGAAGCAACAGCTCGCGAGTCAGTTAAGCGGATTCATACTCGCGGCTGGTTGCGGGTGATTGAGACGCATACTGCATCGACAGCCACGCGGTATCGGCTCCTCATTCCAGAACGCTTCAGAATCCAGTCTCAACAGCTGCCCACTAAGGTGCCAGATCCCATCGACCCCAGCACGGGCATGCCTCACGACCTCGACGCTGAAGATGACCTCGGTAGCGATGTCGCGCGCTGGAACGCCATCGGCAAGCCAGCCATGTTGGCGTGGCGCGCGCTCGACGACTTGACTCCCCAGCCGGTCGAGGCCGTGGCCGCGGCCCTCAACATCTCTCACACTGCCGCTCGACTTCGCCTACTGAAGCTCGAACGCCACGGGCTCGCCGTGCGTAGAGCACGATTGTGGACACGTCAGCACGTAGACCAAGAGCTTCTGGCAGTTGAACTGGGCACGTCAGGGAAGCGTGAGCAACAGGTTCAGAGGCTCCTTGCCAAACGTCAGGCGCGGAGCACGCTACGAAGCCTGTGGAGTTCAGCATTCAAATGTTTTCGGGAACACGCCAAGAAGGGGAATGACTCACCGCCAAACCTTCCCGGTTGGGTAGAGCAATCCGTGCCAAAGCGGATCCTTTGGGCTTGGACTCAACGATTGCGTCATCGCAATCATCAGTCGACGTAAAAACTGCATCTCTTCCTTAGCTCAATCGTCCACCCATAGGTGCCTGTATGACCCTAGGTCTGCGGGCTCATTGGCATGCCGTTTTTTAAGGACCTGTGGCTCTCTAGGAGACACATTTGCTGCCTCTGATCACTCATGCTTCTTACAGAAGTGGATCTCCGGCACGAGAGTGGGTGTGGGCTTCCCTGAAAAGCCGAGTGCTCGCAGCAGAAGTGTTCCAACCTCAACCCCTCCAGTAGCCCCGCGGGGCGGGGGGAGTGAAAGAGGGATTGAAATTGGAACAAGCTCAAAGCAGGTGTCTGCTATCGGTGACTGCAATATTGCGGAAAATCAACTTCCGGAAAAAGGTGGTCCTGGCTGAGGGGGGAGCAAGGTGATCGGATTGCCAGCGGGCAGGTGTGCTGTTGGGTCGGTGGGGTTCGTGTTGGTTGCGACGCCGTGGACCCGCAGGTGCGCCTGGCCTGATTGGTAACCCTCGGCACCGCCGGGGTCTTCTCGGACTTCGTGATCGAGGTCGGTGGTGGGGGTTGCTCCCGTGTTGTCGATGAGAAACGGGTTGAGATTCATGCCGATAGGTGCGCGTGCTGGCCGTCTTGCTGCGGTTGGTGCTCTGGGTGCGTCGTTGGTCGTGTCGGGTGTGTTGCTGGCGCCTGGTGCGCAGGCCGCGGACACGGGGCACGGGAAGATCAGCTGCTCGGCGGTGAAGGTGAGGAAGTCGCCGGCGAAGAACGCGACCGCGGTGGGGGTGGCGTACAAGGGCGACAAGATCGCGTATGACCAGTTTGCGTACAAGCGGGCTGAGAAGACGTGGTACACCCGTGGCACGGTGACGCGGAAGTCGGACGGCAAGAAGGTGCGGGGGTACGTGTTCTACAAGTGCGCGAACCCGTACGGCACGAACCCGGCGCCGACCCCGCCGATCCCCAAGAAGTAGTCGTTCTCGGCGTGTTCGCAGGTGCCTGGCCGGTGGGCCGGTCGTGGTGATGGAGGTGTCCTTCGTGCAGCAACGTCCCCTTGCTCTACGGCAGCGAGCCGTGGTCGATGTCCCGGCGCGACGTCGGCCTGCCGCTGTGCCTGCGGTGTTCCGCTCCGCCGAGAACACCGTCGAAGCCTTCCGCCTGGACCTGCGGCGCCCTGTGCCGACGGGGGACAGGGCCTGGCTGTTGTCCCCGTTCTCCCATCCCGCGTAGCCGGGCCGGCGCGCCCGCACCGATCAAGGATCTTGCTGTATGACCGTCCCGCCCTCGCCTGCTCACCCCAGTCATCCGGGCCTGCGGTATCCGCCGGGAAGCGTGCCGCCGCAGCAGGGGAGCGGCGGCACGCCCTCGGGCGGCTGGCAGATGCCGCCCGGTGCCGGCGCGGGCGCCGGTTTCCCGGCGCCGACCGCCGTGCAGGCGGTGTGCCGGGTGTGCGGGGGAGCGCCCGCGGCGATGGCCACGTTCCGCCGCCATCAGGGGCTGCTGTTCCTGATGAGGTTCAACCGGATCGACGGACCGTTCTGCCGTGACTGCGGCACGGCGGTCTACCGGGAGCAGACTGCGGGCACGCTCTGGCAGGGCTGGTGGTCCCCGTTGAGCCTGGTCCTGTTCACCCCGGGCACGCTGATCGCCAACCGGGTCGCGCTGGGACGGGTGAACAAGCTGTCCGACCCGACGGGGCGCGTTCCCGGCTATGGGGCGCGTCCCGGCAAGGAGGTCCTGCGGAGGGCCTCCTCACTGGTGGCGCTGGTGCCGCTGGCCTGGGCGATCTGGGTGCTGGCCAACATCATCAACGAGGTCTCCTCCTGATAGCTGTGCCAGGGCCCGGAGCCCGGCTCTCGACCTGGCCGCGCCCGGTCCGCCCGCACCGGATGCCGACGTGGCCGCCTCCGCGTCACCAATGCAATCCCCGTGCCCCGGCCGTGCCCGGGCACACACGATCTGAGGGGCTTCTTCATGCATAACCCGCAGCCTGCGCCGACCCGTCGTCTGTACCTGTTGCCGGCGGCCGCGGTGACGGCAGCTGTCTGCACCGTGACCGCGTGCGGAGCCGGCGCCGGCGCCACGGCGAAGGGCGTCTCCCAGAGCAGCGCCTCGGCCTCGCCGAAGCAGCTGGTTCTCGGCCAGCCCGGCCCGGTACAGGAGCTGGGACAGGCGGCCTCGAAGTTCCAGATCACTCCGGTGAAGGTCGTCGAGGGCACCCACGACGACCTCAAGGAGCTCGATGACCCGGGCAAGTACAAGGCGAAGAAGGTCGCTTGGGTCTACGTGAAGGCGAAGAACGTCGGCAGCAAAGCGGCCAAGGACACTCTCGTGATGAGCGATGTCGGTGCGGAGGCCAACGGGAGCCCGGCCCAGAAGCTGCTGCTGCTGATGGGCGATCTGAGCAGCCGGCCGAAGGACTGCCTGGGCAACAACGGCCGCACCGAGCTGGGCACGGACGATATCTGGAAGCCGGGGGAGCAGCGCACAGTGTGCGAGCCCTACCTGCTGCCCGTGGACACGAAGATCACCGACGTCACCTATTCTCAGGGCTTCTACAAGGAGCCCCTGAAGTGGCACGTGTGACCCAGGGTGTCCGGCACCAGAGGGGGACTTAGGTGATCAGCGGCCGGTACGCCGTGTGGGATCTGCTGGTCGTGCTGCCTCCCGTCCTCGGCGCGGTCCAGTTGCTGCTCCCCTTCGCCTTCCGGGTCCGGCCGACCCAGATCGGCCGGCGCGCGGCCGCGCTCGCCGCGATGTGGGCGGTGTTCGCGGCCGCGGCCCTCGGGCTGCCCCGGGTGGAACAGGCGATGCGCGAGGAACTGGGCGGCAACGGCCTCGCGAGCAACTCCTGGATCATCACCACGGTGTTCGGCATCGTCATGACGGCGCTGCTCGCGTCCGCGACGGCGACCGTCGTGCGCGAGTGCCGCAAGCACGTGCTGATGCAGCCGGTCGCGGAGAGGGAACTGCATGTCCTGCGCCCGCTGGCCGCCGCGGTCCGCGACGAGGGGTCCGGGGCCGCCGAGTGGGCCAAGACCGCGGTGGACTGCGCCGAGGAAGAACTGCGGCACGGCCGCGGCGCCCAGGCCGTCTGGCTGCTGCGCTCGGCCGCCGAAACGATCTGCGAGGCCGACCCCGACGGGAGGCTCGCACCACGTGCAGCCGCGTCGCGTGACCGTCTCCAAGCCGCCGGTTCGACCGCGAAGGCGTTCACCAGCCGGGACCTGGACGACCCCTCGACGGTGTAGCCCCGATCCGGCGGACGCCACCAGGCCGTGCCCCGGCCCCTTCCCGGATACCGCTGCCTCCTCGGGAGGTACGCCTCTCGGCCGGGCCTTGCACAGAAGACGATTTCACCAGCTCAGAGCGTTGGTTTCACCGGCTCTGGAACGAACGTCGCCACGGAACTGCGGGAACGCAGACGTGAAAGAGACGGGTGCAGCTCATAGAGCCGAAGACTTTCGAGCTACCCCGGCATACACGGCGACCTGCCTGTCCGTGACCAGGCCCGGGCCGCTCGCAGGTTCAGGGCGCCACCGGTGCGCCACAGCGAGTCCTGGATCAATGAGGTCGAGTCCGTGGAAGAAGCGCGACACCTCCGCCCGAGTGCGTACCTGGACAGGGGTCCCGGCTTGCGCGTAGACGTCGACGACGGCCTTCATCGCGTCCGGCGCGAAGTCCCCGGTGACATGCGACAGACTCAGGTGCGAACCCGAGGGCATTGCCTGCATGAGGCGGCGCACGATGCGGTAGGGCTCGTCGCCGGTGACGTACTCCAGCAGGGCGTGCAGGCTCAGCGCGACCGGCTCCTCGAAGTCGAGGATGCCCTCGCTTCTGACCGTGTCGATGAGAGCAGCCGGATCGGTGATGTCGGCCTGAACGCAGCAGGTCTTGCCCTTGGCCGTGCCGTCGAGGAGGGAGTCGCCGTAGACGAGCACGATCGGGTCGTTGTCCACGTAGACAACCCGGCACTCCGGCGCGGCGCTCTGGGCGACCTCGTGCAGGTTGGGTGACATCGGCATGCCGGTGCCTATATCGATGTACTGGCGCACTCCCAACCGGGCGAGGCAGCGTACAGAGCGGTGCATGAAGGCCCGGTTGGCGCGGGCTGCGGTCTCGGCCGCGGGAAACAAGCGCATGACGGTCTCGGCCGCTTCGCGGTCCACCATGTAGTTGCTCTTCCCACCGAGGAGGTAGTCGTACATCCGCGCGCTGTGCGCCCTGTCCTGGCCCAGTGCCGAGTCGGACTGCATACTCACAGGTCATTCTCCTCCCGCTGACGTGCGGTCACCGTAGGCAGCTTGGCACACCTCGCGGTGCTCACTCTGGCGACATCCCGGCATACACGCTGGTCAACGGCCGGACGTGAAGAGGAGGGGTCCTGCAATTGCAGGCCGGAGGCAAGCTCGACACCGCCCGGCGCAAGGGCACCAGTTTCGTGCACCTTTTCGGCCAAGCCTCCCTCGGCCTGCGGCCACGTGCGGGCATCCGCAGGTGCCTCCGCACCATGGGCCCATCGTCTACGGTTACGCGACATGAAGGTCCTGATTGTCGGCGGCAGCGGATTCCTCGGCGCCGAGTTGGTGCGCCAGGCGACGGCAGACGGCCACGCGACCGCCGCCACCTACGCGACCCGACCGGGCTCCCTCCCCGGCACGGCCTGGCACGCCCTGGATCTGCGCGACCCCGACCGTCTCGACGCAGTGGTCGCCGAGACCGACCCGGGCGTCATCATCAACACGACCAGCGGCGACGCCGACTGGGAGGTCACGGCGGAGGGCCCCGCACGCCTGGCACTGGCCGCGGCGAAGCATGGCTGCCGCTTGGTCCACGTCAGCAGCGACGCCGTCTTCTCCGGTACCCGCGGCGGCCCGTACGACGAGACCTGCCGCCCCGACCCGATCACCCCCTACGGCGCCGCGAAAGCAGCGGCCGAGACCAGCGTCCGCTACCTCGCCCCCGACGCCGTCGTCGCCCGCACCTCGCTCATCATCGGCGGCATCGAGTCCGCACACGTACGCGTGGTCCACGACCTCGCGGCCGGCCGCCGGGAGGGAGCGCTGTTCACCGACGACATCCGCTGCCCCGTCCACGTTGCCGATCTCGCCGCCGCCCTGCTGGAACTCGCCGCCACCGACGCGCACGGCGTGCACCACCTCGCCGGCGCCGACGCTGTCACCCGGCACGAACTCGGCCTCCTCATCGCCCAACGCGACGGGCTCGATCCCACCCGACTGGCCCGGGGCCTGCGGGCCGACACGGCACTTCCCGGAGCCCTCGAAGTCCGCCTCGACAGCCGCGCCACCCAACGCAAGCTGCGTACCACGCTCCGCGGAGCCCACGACTTCCTCGCCGCAAGCACCTGAGCGCCGACCGCCGCGTCGCCGTGGCTCGAAAGCGGCGCTCGGCGGTCCGGTGCGACCGCATCCTGTGAACCACCAGCCGCTCAACCTGCTTATGGTGCTCACTACTTGTCCGCAACACCGAGCTGATCCGACGGAGCCCGTGTGCCTTCCCACCCAGAGCACGAGCGCGCAGAGATTCTGCTGCCGGCCATGGCCCGCGCCCTGGGGCGCATCCGCTACCTCGCCGAAGATCTCCCCGACATCGCCGACGTGCTCGATGCCATGGACGAAGCCATAGCGGCGGGCATCTCCATACCCGTCGAGGAGGTTCCGGAGGCGACCGGTACCGCCAAGTCCCTGAGCGAGAGCGAGCGCGCTCTGGACGCGCTATTGTCCCGGGCGCTGCTGAAAATGCCGGATGACCTGACGGCCGGGCTGCCGGAGCATGACTTCGACGCAGCAATGGAGGGGGAGTTCCAGAACTCCTGGCAGAAGACCGCCGAGGCCGTCGCCACCGGCGAGTTGAACCAGGCCACCCTGATACTCCAGCACACCTCCTACCCCGCGCTCGCACGTATCGAGAACGGGCTCGCGAACTGGGCACACTGCCTGGAGGCGGCGGCGTTCCGACGAAACCCGCCCGATCGCACCTGATGCCGGCCGTCGAGACGAACAGGCCCCCGCCGACCCTGACGTGAGACCCGCTCCACGGCCCCCGAGGCAGCGGACCCATGGATCGTCGGGTCGGTGCAGTGGTGGCGCTCTGAGCGAGAAATCCGCCGTGGGTGTCACACCGCAGCCCAGACGCGCACCTGTAGCCGGTGAGAAGGGGCGCATCCCCTCTCGCCAGCCACCGCACGCGATCCAGGAGCGTCTCGATGACCGTTGTTGCGACCACGCCCACCCTGCCCGCCGACGTCCTCGCCTTCGTCCGGCAACCGCCGGCCGCACCGCCCGCCCGGCTCACCCAGGCACGTCAACTGCTGCGCGAGCCCGGCATAAGGCCCCTGCTCGAGGAGGCCGCGCACATTCCGCAGCTGCGCCCGGGGGTGCTGGTGCTGGCCCAGGTCGACGTCGGCGACGCCCCCGACACGGTGTTCTCCGCGCGAGCCGAGCACTGGATGCGCGTCACCCAGACCAGCTGGCAGGAATCGGCCGCCTTCCTCTCTGACGTGGCCTGGCAGGCCCGCCGCGACGGCCGCCGCCTGAGCGAGCAGATCCCTGCCAGCACCGACCGCGGCGCCGACGAGATCACCGTCCGAACCCGCATCCACCTCCTGGGCCTCGCACTGCGCTACGACTTCCGCCGTGTCGCCCTGGAGGAACTGCTGCGTACCCACCGCGGACCCTGGGACGTCTTCACCCGCGCGCTGTACGCGTTCGCGCTGCTCGGCCAGTCCAAGCCGCAGGGACTCCAGGTGATGGACGAAGTCCTGGCCAAGGCCGGCGACGACGTGAAGGTGCTCCACACGCTGCTGCACGGCCTGTGGCTCGGCGACGGGCTGCCCCAGCGCCACCAGCACATGCTGGGCATCCTCTCCCGGCCGCCGTTCCACCGCCGCACCGACCCGGTGGCACTGTTCAGGGAAGCCAGCGTCCTGCGGGAGATGCGGTGTTTCGGCGAGGCCCTGGCCACCATCGACCGCGCGCTGGAACTGCTGCCGCCCGGCGACCCCGGCGTCCACGACGACCTGGTCCGGGAACGAGCACTGATCATCGTGGCCCGTGAAGCCAGCACGTGGACCCCCGCTCCGCCCACTGACTCTGCGCCGTGACCTGCGCTCGTGTGGCCGCGACCACGACCGGCGTGCCGCAGCGAGTCCGGCCGCGGCGCCCCCTCCGCCGCGAGGAGCAGCGCGGTGCGCACGGCCTGTGGCGGCGAGGTTGCCAGCCCGCGGCAGGAAGCGGGCGCGGTCGCGTGGCAAGGGGCGGTACGCCGGCCCGAGCGGCCCGTGCCCCCGACGTCCGCGAGATGGCGCACCGCCACCTGTCACACGAGGGCGCCGTTCGGCACCTGTAGCAGACGAACACGACGATGAAGGAGGGACCATGCCACTCATGTCGACGTCAGAAACATCGGCACCGACGCGGAGTACAGCTGCAGGGGCAAGCCGGCGGCGACCCGCGCCGTCTTGGATCGGTGACATCTCGCAGGCTCGCAGCCTCATTCCACCCGTCCGGCTCATCGCGGCCCGGCTTCACCAGGACATCACGGGGGGCCTGCTGCCTTCTGCTCGCACCATCCAACAGCTCTTCGGCATTGCCGGCGAGACCGTGCACAGCGTGATTCGCGTGCTGACGGACGAGGCGTCCGTCCCCCAGGGCCCCGGTACTTCCGTTCGGCTTGAGCAGGAGTCCGCCTCTGCGACCGCCGCCGGTCCCCTCGGCACGACGTCCGGCCTGACGCGGTACCAACAGATTGCCTTCGACCTCCGTGAGCAGATCACGGCGGGCGAACTCGCCCCGGGCGCGAAGATGCCTTCGGGGGTTGACCTGGAAAGGCGCTACGGGGTGGCGTCCATGACCGTCCGCAGGGCCCTGCAGATCCTGCGCGACGAAGGACTCATTCACGCCGTCGGCCGGAGCAACGTCGTCGCCTGGAGCAAGGACGACTCGCGAGCGAGTGCCGCAAACGAGGAACCAGAAGCGGGCCTGCGCCACACCGTGTCCACCATCACGGACACCGCGCTCGATGAGCTGTACGCCGAACTCGCGCAGCTCCGGCGCCGGGTGGCCACCCAGCCGGCCGTCACGGAGCCCGACTGCGTGGCCCGGCCAGCGCCGGGTATTGATGCGTTGCGGCCGTGAGCGTCGACGCCTGGACCACTTCCGGGTCTCCGTTCCGGTCGTCCGGGCCGGGACAGAGCACCGGAGGGGCGCGTCGGGCACCGGCGGTCATCGCAGCCCGCACCCACGCGCCCAGTCGATCAGTGCGGGCCGCTCGCATAAGCGAGGTGAGCGAGCAGCAGCACCGAAGGACGGCCCAGGACATCGTCGACATCCCCATGGGCGCGGTAGAGGGCCAGAGCGGCGTCGGCGAGCGTGAGCAACTCATGGCGCCGGAAGGCGACATCGACGTCCACGGCGTGCGGACGGCCTTCGTCAAGGTCGTCCAGGACCAGGGCCAGGCGCTCCAGCAGCGGTCGCGCCGCCGCCGGAAGCGGCGTACGGGCCGACGCCGCGTGATGCTGCTGGGCCAGGAGGTGGCAGGCACGTGCCAGAACCACCAGATCCGTCCTGGTCAGATCGCTGCTCGTGAGGGGCACCATGGCGGAGTCGGCCAGCCCGAGCACCCGCCACAGCCCGGCCGGGGCACGGTCATCGGGTGCGGGCTGGCCCGCGCAGGCGCAGCGGCCGGAGTCGGGAAGGAATTCCGCGCAGCCGGGGCGTGGGCACAGGTCGGTCTCGGCGACAGCGGCGAGCACGAAGCGCAGCCACAGCCGGCCGTCGCCGGACCGCAGGTGCAGCGCCTCGGCCGACGTGCACCAGGCAGTGCCGGCAGGGTCGGCCCGCAGGACCCGTCGGGCCGCCAGCAGGACGTCCAGGCCGGGGAGTTGACGATGGCCGGGATCGGCGGGAGCGGTCCAGCCGGTGTCGCTACGGACGTGGACGACGTAGTCGGCGTCCGGGTCGATCACCTGGCGGGCGGCGGCGTAGTTCATGCGATCACTCCGTGGGTGGCGGGGCGGGGGTGCTCGTGCTCGCCCGTGTTGTTCACTTCGACCAGCAGCAGGCCGGGGCCGTCGTTCTGGTCCTCGATGTGGACGTAGGGCACGTCGGTGGCGGCGCCCCACCGGGCGCGGCGGCGGATGAGGACGCTGACGCCGAAGACCGCGATCTCGTAGACGTCGCTGGGGGTGTCGTCCTCGGGGCTGGCGTCGACGACGGTGACCGAGGCGTCGCGGACGCACAGGAGGTAGGGGTCGGACACGTGATGCTCCAGAAAGGGCAGGTCGGGAAAGGGAGGGGCCAGGCCGCGGTCAGCGGCGCGGCGCGGGGGGAAGGGCCTCCGGGCTGGCGATGCCGAGGTCGACGCGGACCTGAAGGCCCTCGACGAGGAGGTGCGCCTCGGCGCGCACCATCCGGCCGACCGCCTCGTCCTCGTCCATTCCGTCGGCAAGGCGCAGCGTCCCGTTGCCGCACGCGGTGAAACCGGCCTGGATCAGCACGGCGCGGGCGCGGGGTGCGGTCGTGGCGGCGGTCACCGCAGTGCCGCAGACCGTGATGTGGGCGTCGGGTGCGCCGGCCCCGGACGGCCGGTGGTGGCAGGTCCAGGCCAGCTCGACGATGTCCAGGGTGTGGGGGAGGAGCTGATCGATCGCGTCGCCGGTCCGGGCGGCCGTGCCCGGCGTTCCGGGGGCGAGCAGATAGACGGTGCGTCCGAGGTGCTCGCGCGGGCTGAAGCCGGCCGAGGTGAGGATGCCGGGGCCGGCCGGGACCGGCGTGTTCAGGAGGGCGAAGGTCCAGGCGTCGTCGGTCGAGCCGAAGAAGACGTCGTTGTGGTCGGTCAGGGCCATTCCAGGGGGCCTTTCAGTGACAAGGGCGGGAACGCGCGACAGGGGGCCGGCGGCTACGCAGCCGGTGTGCCGAGGTAGGACCGGAGCAGGCGCAGTGCGGTGAAGATGTGCCGGGCGCGGCCGTCGCCGTCCTGGTCGGCGAAGTCGCGCTCCTCGCTGGCCCAGCAGTAGTCGACGACGTCGGTGATGCCGGCGCGGATCGCGGGCGGCAGCAGCGCGGCGGGCGCACCGCCGTGCGGGTCGTCGGGGGCGGCGACGGGAACGTCGCCGAGCTGGTCTAGGCGGACGGTGCCCGGCTCGATGGTCAGGGCGCTGACGTGGACGCCGTCCGCACGGGGAACGTCCGGGGCGATCTCCTCGCCGGTGGCGGCCTCCACGCGCTCACGGGCATCGTCCACGCTTGTCCCGGTGGCGCGGACCATCACGGTGGCCAGGGCGAGGAAGGCCACCTCCGCCCGTCGGCGGGTGCCTGCCGGGGGAGCGTAGGTGGCGGGGTCCAAGACCGTCAGGGCCTCTCCGATCGCGTGGGACAGGCGGGAGGGGACGAGGCTGGAGGACTGCAGCAGCGCGAGCTTGTCACCGGGGGCCGCCGCGTCGACGGCGTCGAGCAGCTGCCGGTCACCGGCGTCGTCGCCGGCCCACTGGGACGCCTCGGAGGTGAGTGCGTCCAGGAGCGCTTCGGCTGCGGCCGTGCGGGCGTTCGGGGTGGTCATCTGTGATCCTCGGGGTGCGGAGCCGGACCCGTATCGGACGGGTCCTGTGGTTGTGGGACAGGAGGGGCCGGAGATATCAGGACGGGGCGGGGACGGCGTGGGCCAGACTGAGCCGGGTGAGGGGGGTGTCGCTGTTCCACATCTCGATGCAGTCAGGGCAGGTGGCCAGCCGGGGATCGGCGGCGGCCGGGCGGTCGACGCCTCCGCACAGGGCCGGTCCGGCGGGACCGGGTGCCAGTGGGCGGGGGAGCGGGGTCGGCCGCCAGCGGCGGGGGTCGGTCCGCTCCGGGATGCACGCGTCGGCGAAGGGGACCGGGGGCGCCTCGTGGACGGCGAGGGCCAGCTGGAGCAGCCGGTCGCGCACGGCCTCTCGCGGGCCGTGGAGGGCGATGCCGTTGCTGCCGGTCCACACGGCGACGGCGATCTCGCCGGGCTCGACCACCGCCCCGTCGATGTCCTCGCCAGGAAAGAGCAGTTCAGCCCCGCTGGAGGCGTGGGCCCATTCGAGTCGGTCACTCATCAGGAAAGTCCTTGCGGAAGTGGGGAAGCAGAGGAGGAAGGGGATGGGGGCGTGGCTCGGCGGCGCGCGCCCCGCGCGGGCAGAGCCGGGGTTCACCCGGGCTCCCACGCACCCCGGACGGTGAACTGGCCGGTGTTGAGGTCCACCACCAGCCGCGATCCCGCGACGGGACAGGTGAAGCTGGAGTAGTCGCGCAGTACGCCCTCGACATCGGTGCCGCCGTAGTCGACCGGCGTCTTCGCCCCCGACTCGTGCCGGGCGACAGCGTTGAGGTCCCAGCACACGGGGTCGTAGTCGTTGTCGTGCGTGCTGAAGGTGACCAGGGTGACCGGCTCGGCATGGTCGGTGAGCCCGTCACGGTGCAGCAGGGCACTGTCCGCGCGCAGCGCGGCCAGGAGCCGGGTCTCGACCCGAGCGAAGCGGCGAGTGCTGATGCGTCTGGCCAGCTCGTCGAGCTGCTCCTCGGTCAGGGCGTCGAGGAGGGGGTCGATGATCGATTCGGTGGTGAGCACCGAGCTGGTGGTGAGTACCAAGCCAGTGGCGTGGGCCGGGCCGGGGCGGTCGCTCATGACGTGAACTCCTGCGGAGAGAAGGGCCGAAGAGAATCGGGCGGACGGCGGGTTATGGCCGGGGGACGCTCTCCCAGCGGATGGGCACGCGCGGGTCGACGACGAGTTGGGAGCGCGCGGGGTCCTTGCGCCAGATCCGTCGCTTGATCCACTCGTGGGCCTTCAGCCGGCCGTCGAGGCTGCGGCTGGGGCCGTAGGTGATGGGGGAGTGGGCGGGCAGGTGATCGTTGGCGATGCGCAGTCCGGCGGTGATGACGGCGGTCTTCAGGTGGCCGGTGCCGGTGTCGGAGGAGCAGCGCACCCTCACCTCGGGACGGCCCTCGCCGTGCTCGACGCGGATCAGAAGCGCGGCGAGTTCATGGATCTCCGGGTCGCCGGTGCCGCGTTCGGCCTCGGCTCGGATCATCCAGGCGGTGTGGTAGGCGAGGAAGCGGCTCCGGATCGCTTCGGGGGTGACGGGCATGTCGATGCCGCGCATATGAGCCCTCCTCGGGGCGGTGTTGCGGGAGGCAGGACCGGGCTCGCGGCGCGGGATGCCGGTGGCCGGTCCCGCGCGGGCGGTGATCAGTAGGTGACGGGCTCGAAGTGCTCGACGTCGTCCTCGATGCCGGCACCGGCGGGTTGCGCGGTCTCCTCGGAGGCGCGCTGCACGGCGTCGCGATGCCGGTCCACGTCGTAGGCGCACGCCCAGTCACCGGTTCCGGACTCCAGCGCCTCACGGAACAGCCGGTCGATGGCGTTCTGGTCGCCGTCTGGGACCTGGTGGGACTCGATGATGGTGAGCGTGGTCTCGTCGTCCCACCGGCCGATGAGCAGGACAGCCATGTCAGGCGACTCCTTTCCGGGCAGTGCGGGGAGTGGGCGGCAGTGGTCAGGAGGCCAGGACGAGACGCATGTGCTCGCCGAAGGCGGGCTTCTCGAAGCGGGTCAGGCCGTCCAGAGCGGCCGCAATGTCCTCATAGGCGTCGCGGTCACGAAAGCCGTCGGCGATCTCCTTGCACCGGCCGCCGTACATCGCGCGGACCTCGGCACCCCGCCAACCGGGACCGCCGAAGTAGTCGAAGACCACCGCGTCCGGCATCGGCGTGCCGAGCTGCTCGAAATGCGCAGCGACCGCACGGCGCAGCGCCCGCCACTTCCGGTCAGGCACGGCGTACAGGCTGGGCGTGATGTCACCCACCGGCCGGCCCTTGGGGCCCCAGCCGCAGCCCTCGCAGTACCGCCGGCCCCGGGGATTGTGGGCGCGGCAGCCGGTGTTGCCGCAGCACCACAGGTACCCGGCCCTACAGGCGAGGTCGTAGATCACCTGGGCTGAGCGCTCGTCGGCCTGCTCGACGAGCCGGCCTATGACGCGTTGGACATCGCTCTCGGACATGGACATCCCTTTCGAGAAGATGGCGCGCGTGGGTGAGCACGGGCAGCGCCAGGAAGCTGTGATGGGAGAAGGGCTGCGGGGCCTCCGGCCCGTTGACCGGGCGGCCCGCCCTCGATGACAACTACAATACATCCCGAAACTAGAATGTGCAACGCTCTGGCTATCCGGGAACTGCCGCCGCGACAGCGACCGGTCCTGAGCCCTGGACACGGGCGCGGCCGTGCGCGCCAGGCGCGCGATCTTGGCCGTCTACCGGACGTACGACGGGTGCGCTACGTTTCCGGTGGCGCAGGACGTGCACGCGCCCAGACCGCTGGACCCGGCTCCCACGCAGCGTCGTCCGGCCTTGGTCGAAGGCTCGTCGGAAGAAGGTGTTCCGACACCGGGCGAACGCGCTCGGCGAGGGCCCGCGTGGTTCTGCCCTGCCCGGTCACCGACCCAGCGGCGGATCGCGTGGGGACCGCCGATCGGAGTCATCGTGACAAAGCGCGGCAGCAACGACCTCAAGTCCCGGGCCTCCCGGCTGGCCGAGAAAGAAGGCATCCCCTACACACAAGCGCGGGCTCGACTCCTTGCCGCACGCGACACGCCCCAGCCGACGACGACCCTCAGCGGACCGGAGGACGGCGGCGACCTGCACGCCTTCTGCGTCGTACGCACCGATGCCCCACGGGCCGGTGAGCGCGTCGACCCCTACGAACTCAACGCCGGCAACCCCGACCTGAAGGCCGCCTGCACACAGCGCTGCGGATGGGTCAACCCGCACGCCGGCCCCCGCCATCCGGGCGGCCCCGACCGGTGGGGCATCGAGCCCGCCGTGACGATCCACTGGCGCTGGTACCACATCCTCGCCTGGACCCGGCATGCCTGCGAGGCCGAGGGCGAGCCGCCCTTGCTCGCCGACCTCGACGACCTGAGCGTGAACGACCTGGCGGTGCACCTGATCAGCGCCCTGCGCCTGGAGCTGGACCACGCCCAGGACGATCCCGCCACCAGGGCCGCCCTGTACGAGGCGGTCGAGCAGGGGATGGCCGCCGAGCGCCGCCGCGCCATCGCCGCGACCGCCCACAGGCCGTCCGGCTCGGCGGAGCCGGTGCCCGCCGAAGCTCCGGCCCGGTTCGACGGTGTGCCCGAAGAACTCCGGGCGGGACTGCGCCTGTTCCTGGACCGCACGCATGGGCGTGCGGTCTACCAGGACTGGGACCGGCTGGCGGTCGAGTTCGCCGCCAGGGACCTGCGGCGCCTGGTGCTCGGAGTCAGTACCGCCGGACGGACCCGGTAGCGGGCCGTACCCTCGGATGCCCGCGCCGGGACAGCAGCCAGCTCCTGACCGGAACATCGGCGCTGCCTGCCCGGCTGCGGGCGGGGCCGGGGCGGCGTCAGTCCGCGTATCCCATCTCGCGCAGATGCCGCCACATTCTGGCACCGGCGGCATCCGATGCGGCCCTGATGTCGGCGAGGGACTCAGCGTATTTCTCCTCCCACGTCCGGTAGCGGTCCTGAAGCTGTCCTCGGCGCGTGCGCAGCCGCTGCTCGACCTCGTCCCGGAGCCGGGCGTGCAGGATCTCGCGGACGAGCTGACGCTCACCGCCGCGCGCGCCCAGCGCGGCCCGCGCCCGGTCCAGACGGGACCCGCCCGGCAATACGTCCGCCGGCGGGCAGACCTCCGCCTCCAGCTGCTCCACGTGCAGACGGGCCGTCCGTACCGCCGTCTTGACGTCCCCGCGGCCCAAGCCGGTCACTGCCGTCAGGGCGTCGTCGGCCGCACGCAGCTCAGCGGCGAATCCCGGCAACAGGCCAGTCACCACGGGCTGCTGGTACACGGCGCGCCGCTCGGCGGCGGACGGACGGCGGACCTTGCCGGTCCGGGCATCCGTCTCCGGCTCCAGCCGGCTGTGGACATCCTGCAGCCACGCGTCGACCACCCCCGCCCACCCGTGGTGCGCCAGGCAGGAGATGTCGTGGCGCGAGGCGTCCCACCAGGCGTCGAAGGCGCCGGCTACCGCGTCGCGGTCCAGCGGCCCGACTGGGCCGAGGCGCTCCAGCAGCAAGGCGCGCATCTCCTCGCGGACGACGCCGACATGTCCGGCTGCGGCCCGGCCGCCGACGAGCCCGTCGAGGGTGCCTGCAGACTGCTGCCACCAGGCGGCAAGGGCGTCGCGGAAGGCGGACTCGCGGGGCGTGGCCAGGAGGTCGAGCCGGCCGGCGTCGGGCCGCTCGCCTGGCGGGAGGAAGTCGACGTAGTCCGAGTCCACCGGCTCCCGCTCGGCGAACAGATCCGTCACCGCCAGTCCGTACGCATCCAGCAGACCCTGGTGGGCGGCGATCTCGGCGCGTGGCATCCCGCCGAACAGGTGCGCGCGGACGTCCTGCGGCTCCGGTGCCGGTGTGTTGTCGACGTACCGCCTGATGTTGAGGTTGTCTCCGTTGTCCGCCAGTTCCCGGCGGCCCACGGCCCGGGCGAAGCCGGGAACGTCGACGGCCGCGTGGAAGGCGGCGGCCACCTTCGCGACGTGCTCGGCCAGCATCACGTTGCGGGTGCGCTCGGCTCGGAACTCCCGGTCGGCGTTGATGAACAGCACCTTGCCGCGCAGCTCGGGACGTTTCGTGCCCGGAGAGCGCAGGACCAGGATGCAGGTGGGGACCCCGGTGTTCGTGAACAGGCCGGCCGGCAGGCCGATGACCGCCTCGATCACGTCGGCGTCCAGGAGAGCGCCGCGGATCTCCGCTTCGGCACGGTCGCGGAACAGCGCCCCGTGGGGCAGCACGGTGAAGACGCTGCCGCCGCGGTCGCGGACGGCGTGCAGCATGTGCTGCACGAACATCCAGTCAGCCCGCCCCTTCTCGGGAGCCATCCCGTACGGCATGCGTTCGCCGGCATCGGCGAGGGAGGACCGGGAGTAGTCCATGGAGAACGGCGGGTTGCTCAGCACCAGTTCGAAGCTGCTGCCGTGCTGAGGGTCGGCCAGGGTGTCCCCGGTGCGGAGGTCGAAGTTCCGCACGCCGTGCATCATCAGGTTCAGTGCCGCCATCGCGGTGGCCCGGGCATTGGCGTCCTGGCCGGCGAGCGTGAGCTTGCCGGCATCACCGGTGTGCTCGGCCACGTGCTGGGCGACCTGGATGAGCATCCCTGCGGAGCCCACGCACGGGTCGTAGACGCGGGCGTCGGCGGCCGGCCGGGCCAGCTCCGTCATCAGCCGGACCACCGACGCCGGGGTGTAGAACTCACCGCCGGTCGCCGCCGAGGCGAACCTGCCCAGGAGAGTCTCATAGGCGGCGCCGAGCACATCCGGGTACGCCAGAGCTGCCCTGTGCAAGGGGGCGGACGAGAGGCGGTCGATGAGGGCCCGCAGCAGCCGGTCGGCCTGACCGGGCTGACGAGCGCCGAGCCGTGTGAAGTCCAAGTACGCGAACGCGTCGGCCAGCGGGGGATGAGCAGCCGCCATGGCCTGAAGCGCGGGAGACAGGCGGCTCTCCACGATGTGCTCGGTGGCGGCCGCGACCCGCTCCCAGCGGGCCAGCGGCGGGATGTACAAGCTCCCGGCCCGGGCGTGGGCCTCGGGGGAGTCGGCGATGACCGCCGCCTGTTCGGAGCTGCTGCCCTGTGCCGCCGCAGCGGCTGACAGCCGCTTCCGGGCGGCACCGAACTCGTCGCTGGCGTGCTTCAGAAACACCAGCGGCAGCAGAAAGTCCTGGTACTCGTGCGGGCTCAGCGAGCCGCGCAGCACCTCGGCGGCGGCCAACAGGTGCCGCTCCAGCTGGGCAAGGGACAAAGGCACAGCGCATTCCTCAAACAACGGGGATCAGTCGTGCCCGGCCAGGACGACCGGGCACGGAGCGAGCGCCAGGGCAGGACGGCGGCCCGTCGGCGGCCGTGCGCGGATGAGCATGTGCTTGTCCGCACGCACGGCCGGAGCAGGCGCGAGCAGCGTCAGCGCCCAGGACGCGTGGGAGATGAAGCGAGGGGCCTGCCCTTCCGGAACTCGGCGAAATCATAATACACAGAGGATGTAGAACATGAAACGCTCGTGGTTGCGCCGAGCACCCACCCGTCCGGCGCCCGCCGGCCCCAACTCCCGCTGACTGGCCGCTGATCGTCGCGACCACCGCAATGGGTCCCGGCGGCTCCGGCGAGCAACTGCGGGACCCGGCAGGGCGCGCGGCTATCCGCTACGATGCCGACCGGCAGGACGCGCACCGCCGACCGCCGCCGCTGCATCCCCGCCCGCGCCGGGACAGCTCAGACGGCCAAGGTCCCCACCCGGGCCCGCGACACCCGCTCGCACAGCTGCGGGCAGGCGCGGGGTGCCCGGGGAGAAGACGTCATGCCACGCAACCAGTCCCGCGCCGCCCAGCGCGCCCGCGCCGTGCAGAAGGCCATGGGCCGCACGGGCAAGTACACCAAGCTGCTGCGCAGTCAGCGCGGCGTTCGCAAGGAGCCGGTCCACGTCGAGCCCGCCCGCCGGCTCGCCGCCCACCTGCGCGCCGACCTCGGCGCCGATGGGGAGAAGGCCGCCCTCCTGGTGGACGAGGCGGTGGCCTGGGCGCTGAAAGACCGCGAACTGAAGCACGCCCTGCTGCGGGCGCCCGACGGCCTTGCCGCCCGTACGCGACTGCGTGCCGCCCTGGACCGGCACGCCGCTGACGAGGTCAGGGTGCACGACGCGCCGCTCGTCCAGATCGTGTACACGGTGCTGGAGATGGCCGCCGATCAGGAGGCAGGCGCGGAGTTGCTGCGCGCGGCCGCAGACGTCCTGGACAGGCTCGTCGGCGCCAGCCACATCTGCAATCCCGCGATCTACGGCGTGCGAGCCGGCGGATGGCTCACCGCGCCGAGGATGTGGGAGCGGATCTACACCACGACCGCCCCGGCCGCGGTCGTCGCCGCGGCGGCCCTGCGCACGATGAGAGACGCTGCCCGAATCCCCGACGAGGACGAAGCCACCGACGCCGACTGCATGTTCACCCTGCAGGAGGCCGCTCGCTTCGCGCGTACTGCCGCCGAGCTCGCCGCCCGCCCGGCTGCCTGACACGCGAGGACGGGACCTACTGCCTCGCGCCGCACCGGCGCAGGCAGTATCCCGCCTTCGTCCCCTTGCCTGCCGACGGCTGCACGGCGCCGACGTTCCGAGCAGTTGTTGTCCGTCCCGAGACCCGGGGGGGAGGAGGAGAGCAAGATGTTCCTGCCGGGAGCGGGCGGCGTGGGAGCTGGGGACAATGGCGCGCATGTCACTCTCTCTGGCGAGCACCACGGCCGCGGTCGCCCGGCTGCTGGATGCCTGCGAGCCGCTGGAACCCCTGCGGCTGTGCCTGAGTTCGCAAGATGTCCAGGCAGAGGTCTGCGGCACGGAGCCGGCAGCCTCGGCGAGCCTGGCGCAGCTCGCGGAGGCGACAGGTGCCGACCTGTACACCTCGCCGTACGGAGGGACCTCGTCGTTGACCGCCGACCTCGGCGCATCCCTGGTCCTCGTCGCCGCCGTCGCTCCCCCCGTCGACGGCGGCGGCACAGCCGGCCGTGAGACCTCGACCCGGGCCACGGCGGACCTGCTGCGGTCCTTGACGCCCTGGGCGCACGGGCTGAATCACGAGCTGTTGCCCGAGGCGGAGCTGTGGGTGGAGGACCACGGCGGCGCCTTCACGGTGCGCCTGCTGACGACGGTGGGATCGAGCAGCGCACTCGAGTCCGTCGCCGCGGCCGCAGGCGACGGACTCGACCGGCTCAGGACCTGGCGTACGGACAGCGGGGTCGACGGCGTGGGACACCTTCCATGTGGCCGCCCCGTGCAGCTCGGCGTTGTGTTCCTCTCCTAGGAGCGGCCCTTCTCCCGACAGAGCCGAGGTTTACCCCGGGATCGGAACGACCACGTGGCCGAAGCCCATGGCCTGGGGCCGGGTGTGATAGCCGAAAGCGTTCAGGATGCTGCCCAGCGCGAGGTGCATCGTGGCGCGCGTGGTCTCGTAGCGCCGGACGACGTCCTCCGTCTCCCGGTCGGCGTCCTTCATGTCCGTGGCCGCCTCGTCCAGCCGGTCGTGTGTGCTCCAGGCGACGTGCACCTGATGCTGATCGATGTAGACGAGCACGCCGCCGTCCTCCTCGTCGTGCCGATCGGCCGGTACCGGCGCGGAACCCGCACTCTCCAGATCGAACCGCACCTGGGCCGCGAGCTCTCCCAGCTCCGCGTCGGTGGGCACAAGCATCTGCTCCAGCTCCTTCGGTCAGGGCGGCTCCTGCCCAGGGCGGTCATCATTCCGCGTGGGCACCCGAGTGAGCCATCCCGCTTGCGGGGCAGGGCGCAGCACAGGACCGGCGGGCCATTCACCATGCTGGAAGCCAGCAGCGGTTGGGCGCCGCCGTCGGCGCCCTCGCCCCTGCAGGGCCTCAGCCAGTGCCGGTCTGGCCGACCGTTCGGAGGTTCTCGGCCTCGGTCTCTGCGCAGTAGCGGCCGATGAGGATCCACAACGGCACGGACAGCCCCGGCAGTTGGTCGGCCAGGAGCCGGGCAGCGTCATGGACCGCGTGCTGGGCCCGGGCGATGTCCATCGTGTCGCTGCCGCGCCTTGCCCGCTCCAGCGACCTCCCGGCGGACAGGATGCGCTCGTGGGCTTCGCGGCTGATCGACTCGATCCTCATAGGGCTGCCTGGTGTGAACAGCGATGGAGAGCGCGGGGAGGGGTCGAAGACGGCCGCACGGGTGCGGCTGTAGCGTGAGGCCCGCAGTTCCACCATGTACACAACGGCGGCGTGCCAGCAGGCGGGGTCCGGCTCGCCGGTGCGTGCCGCGAAGGTGGTGATGGCCCGGTCGGCGCTGGCCTCGGCTCTGTCCAGGGCGCCGGTGCCCGCGCCGTGCCGGAAGTCCTCCAGTTCCTTGGCGGACTCGATCACGTGGACGTGCGCGGACCGGGCGTAGTCCTCAAGGCCCCGGCGCATGAGGATGTCGCCGTCCTCCACCAGGATCCGCGATCCTGGCGCGGCCGGATCGCCTGGCTCTGCCGGAAGGTCGGGGCGGGGCGGGAAGGGCATGGTCGTCTGGCTCCTTGCGGTCGTAGCGGGGGAGACGGCGGCGCCGCGCGCCGTCCGGGCCGGGTCGGCCTTTAGCTGGGCAGGGGGTAGGTCTCGATGTCCTCGACGGGTGGCTCGTCCGCAGCTGGGTCGTGCTGCCAGAAGCGGAAGCGGTAGTGCTGCGGCGAGTCTGCGGGGTGCTCGGGGACCGTCGTGATCGTGGCGGTGCAGTTCAGGAACCGGCGTCCTTCGGCGTAGGCGTAGCCGTGATGGCACTCGTCGTGGACGCTGAAGACCTGGGGGTGGATCGAGCCGGGCGGCAGGATCCGGAAGGACAGACGGTGCCGCCGGCGGGCCCTGCTGTATCCGGCTTCACGCGACCAGTGATCGCTGAACCAGGCCAGCGTGTGCACCTCGATGCGGTTGGGAGTGATCAAAAGGAAGACCGGCTCACCGGCACCGTCGCGGTCGACGCTCCCGAGCAGCGAAGGGGACTCGGCGGCCGGATCCAGGTGGATGCTGCCCGGGGCACCGGCGGAACGCGAGGGCATGGGCCGGCCTTCCGGGGAGGCGGGGGAGTGGTCAGTCACAGCCGCATTCACAGCCCTGGTCAGCGGTCAGGAGGAGCGCGGGCACGTAGTGCGTGTCGTCCGCGCCACCGCGGAGATCGGCGGGCAGGTCGTCGAAGCCGATCCCGCACGCCCACAGTGTGGCGATGACGTCGTCCAGTTCCTTCACACGCGCGAGGGCCCCCTCGGGCCAGCGTTCCCGCAGACGGGCGGGCAACTGCGGAAGGGGCGCGGTGTCCAGCCCGAACTCGCGCACCGTGCAGCCGCGGGCCCCGACCAGACGCGCGGAGACGAACGCACCGTGCTTCTCGGCCAGGACCAGGGCAAGCGCCGCCGGATAGAGGGCCTGCAGCGCCTCGACCAGGTCCTTGGCCACGAGAGCGGCCGCATCGCGTTGCTGCCGGTGGAGATCGTTCAGGCGCGACCAGGCCGTGCGGCCGGCCTTCTGCGCCTGGTCGCGGTCCTGTTCGAGGGCTTCGGCGATCCGCACGGCAGCGCGGCGGGCCTCGGGCTCCTCCGGGATGTGTCCGTCGTCGTCGGCGGCGTGCGCCATGAACCGTGCGATCTCGCCGCGAGTGCGAGAGCCGAGCGGCGCATCGTCCCGAACACGCTCGGCCGCTGCGTTGATGAAGTCGGACTTGGACAAGGAGACCCCTCCCAGGGGACGGTCGGACAACCAGAGCCAGCACATTACATTGTGAAACTCGAATGCGGAACAGTCATATTACATCGTGAAACACGATCAAGAATTGACAGCCTCCCATCGGATACGTTAGATTCGCGTTAGATTCGGTGACTGGAGGTAGACGATGCTCGACTCCGTGGAGGCGGTGCTCGCACGGATCCCCATGGACGGGCCCGTGCCGCCACTGCCGCCCCCGGCGGAGCGCGCCCGGCTTCGTGAGGCGTTCGGGTGGACCAAAACCCAGCTCGGCACGGCGCTGGAGGTGTCACGCGAGACTGTGTGGACCTGGGAGAAGGAACCGCCCCGCGCGCCCCGTGGCGCCAAGGGCCAGCTGTACGCACGGATCCTGGCCTACTTCTCCGCCGAACTTGCCCGCGCGGCAGATACCGTCCCGGCCCCGCCCGCGCCCGTACCGGTAGCCGCTGCCGCGAGTCCTGCGCCGGCCGACGCGGGCGAGGAGCAGCCCCTCCAGCTCGGCTTCGACATCGAGGACCCGCCCGACCTGAACTGGGATCCGCTCCCCGTGCCGGCGGCCGCCCCCGAGTCCGCCGCCGCGTTCGACGCCCCCGGCTCCTGGACCGAACTGCCCGAGGGCATCACCCGCCCCTGCCTCCGGTGCGGGGGGCCCACCACCTTCCTCGTCGACGGCCAGCCCCGCCACGTCTACCTGGAAGTCCACTCCCGCATGGGCATGCCGCGATGCGGCAGCCACCTGGCCGCCGCCCTGGCGCCCGCAGCTGCGGACGAACGACTTTCCGACTCTGCCCCCGCTCTCGCTGAACCGCTCTCCGCGCCGGCCGCGTCCGGCCAGACGATCGCCCCTCCGCCGCCTCCGGCCGCCGAACCGGTGGCTGGTGAACCGGAGCCGGTGGCGGCAGCCGCGCCCGCCCGCCCGGCAACCCCCTCCCGCCGCCCCGCCGCCGCACCGTCGTCCTCCCGGCGCAGAGCCGCGCGGAAGCCGGCCGAGAAGCCGGCGGCACCCGAGCACGCCGACGGCCCGCTCGCCGTCCTCGACATCACCGACGGCGCGCTGACCGCGCACCTCGTCGACGGCCGCACCGTGCCGTGCCCCGCCAGAACCCTCCAGGCCCTGGCCGCCTGGTCCCTGGACAAGAAGAAGATCCGCCTCGGCGCGGCCAAGCTCCACGACAACGGCTTCGACCAGGACCCGCTCATCGTCCTCACCACCGCGGCAGTGGAGCACTTCGGCCTGCCGGTCCATCTGGAGGACCAGGAAGACCTCCGCCTGCCCGCCGACCACAAGGTCGTCAAGAACCTCACGCGCGCCGGCTGGGAGCTGACCAAGTCCGGCTTCGGCCCCTGGCCACGGATCTTCAAACGCCTCGACGGCAAGCGCCACTGCGTCCAGCTCGCCCTTCTGCCCTGGCGCGCCCTGGAGACCCGGGCCTGGGGGACGGCCGGAGACCTCCCCGCGCCCGAACTCGCCCGGCTCCTGGGCACCTTCGCCCGCATGGTGATCACCCCCCGCGGCACCGTCGCCGTCACCGCCGAAGAGCTCATGACCGCGCTGCGCCCGCCCACCAAGGCCGTCTGGAGCGAGGAGGAGAACAAGTACGTGTCGGCCAAGGTGCCCGACACCCTGCACACCGTCGTCGACCCGGCGCCGTGCGAGGCCCCCGAAGAGCACCCCCTCGTGGCGGCCGACTACCCCGAGGAAGGGTCCCGGCCCGCCAGCGAGGCCCTCGACGAGGAAGCCTGCATCTGGATCCGGCCCATCGACCTGGTCACCGACGACGAGCGGGCCCGCACCCACGTCGTCGCCCTCGACGTGTCGGTCGCCTTCCTCGCGGCCTGCCGCCGCCTCCACGTCGGCACCGGACCGGCCATCCACCGGCCCCACAACCCCGACTTCGACCCCGACCTGCCCGGCTCCTGGTACCTGGACCTCTCCCACATCGAGCTCGACCCCCGCCTGCCCAACCCCTTCACCTCCAGCGGCCAGCGCCCCGAAGGCCCCGCCTGGTACGCCACCCCCACCGTCGCCTACGCGGTCGAACTCGGCGCCGAGGTCCGCCCGATCGAAGCCTGGGTCCGTACCACCCACAGCCCCTACCTCCAGCTCTGGTACGAGAGACTGCGCGCCGCCTACCTGCACGCGATGAACGATCTCGGCGTCACCGCCGACCTCGACGACGAGGCGTTCATCGCCGCCATGGCCACCTACAAGGGCGGCGACCCGGCCCTGGTCACCCTGGTCAACGCGATCAAGGCCACCGCGAAGTCGGGCATCGGCAAGCTCCGCCAGCGCCCCAACCTCGGCGTCGGCCACGTCTTCGGCGACCCGTGGCCTGCGCTCAAGCGCGTGACCTGGCGGCCCGACATCCGCGCTGCCGTCCTGTCGAAGGCGCGCACCAACATGCACCGCAAGATGCGCAACCTCGCCGACATCGCCGACCGCTGGCCGCTCGCCGTCAACAACGACTGCGTCGTCTACGCGACCGACGGCCTGTCCCCGCTGCCCGTCCTGCTCGGCCCCGACGGCCAGCCGATCCGCGGTGGCTTCCGCCTCGGCGTCAACCCCGGCTCCGTCAAGCCCCAGGGCTCCCAGACCATGACCTGGGCGCTGGACCTGCTCGCCGCCGAGGTGAACATCGCCAACGAGATCAAGGACGCCTCGCTCGTCCGCGTGGCCTGAGACCCGAAAGAGACTGACTGATCGTGGGACTGATCGAAGACCGCCTGGAGGAGGCCGCCGAGACGGCCTACTCCCAGCCGATCCCCAAGACCCTCGGTGCGCGGATCCGCTTCCTGCTCAAGCAGGAAAAGGGCGTCAGCCGCGCCGAAGCGGCCCGCGCGGTCGCCGAGAAGATCGGCAAGAGCCAGCGCACCGTCGAGCGCTATCGCGACGACCAGATCAAGACGACCAAGCCGGAGACCGCCGCCGTCATCGAGGCGGAGGTGAAGAAGCTCTGGCAGCCGATCGTCAAGGCGAAGAAGCTCCAGGCCGCCATCACCACCGCCGGCATCAAGGTCGACGTCCGCGGAAAGTTCGGCTTCACCTCCCCGCGCGGCACCACCAACGACCCCCGCTACCGGCGCCTGTCCCGCCGCCTGGACGCGGACACCGCGCGCGCCCTCTACGAGGCCAAGCAGGCCGGCGCCAGCGAAGACGAACTCGCCCAGATCGTCGCCGACGGGCTGCGCGACGACTACTTCACCGACGGCGGCACCCGTGCCCAGACCCTCCAGCAGGTCGAGCTGACCACGATCGACCACATCCGCTTCCAGTTGGGCTGACCCATGGCCCACCACCGGGCTGAAAGGCCGACCACCACGTGTCCGTGACCACCACCGCCCCGCCCCCGAAAGTGCGGCTGTTCAAGCACCAGTCCCAGGCCGTCCACGCCGCCCTCACCGCGCTGCGCCACACCGCCCGGACTTCCATCGTGATGGCCTGCGGCACCGGCAAGACCTACGTCGCCGCGCGCACCGCGGCCCGCGTCGCCCCCCAGGGCACCCGCCTGGTGCTGCTGCCCACCCTGGAACTCCTCGCCCAGACCATCGACGACTGGCGCACCGCCGGCATGACCGGCCCCGTCCTCGCCCTGTGCTCCAAGCGCCCCAACACCACCAGCGAATCCGTCGCATTCACCACTAACCCGTACGCACTGACCGCCGCGGTCCACCAGAACCCCGGCCTCACCGTCTTCGCCACCTACCACTCCCTGCCCCGGGTCCGGCAAGCCCACCGTGACTACGCCCTGCCGCCGTGGTCGCTGATCGCCGTCGACGAAGCCCACCGCACCAGCGGCCACCTCGGCAAACGCTGGGCAGCCGTCCACGACGACGAGCTGGTGCCCGCGCACAAGCGCCTCTACCTCACCGCCACACCAAGGATCTGGTCCGCCGGTGAACCCGCCGACGACGAGGACGCCTCCCTCGTCGCCTCCATGGACGATCCCGCCCTCTACGGGGAGACCTGCTACCGCCTCCCGCTCGCCGAGGCCATCGACATGGACCTGCTCGCCGACTACCGCGTCGTCGTGATGGAGGTGAACGAGGCCACCATCCGCACCCGCCTCGGCATCTCCGACCGGGCCACCGAGGCCGAGCTGCGCCAGGCCGCCCTCCAGATCGCGGTCCTGCGCGCCATGGCCGAACTCGACCTGCGCCGCGTCGTCTCCTTCCACCACCGCATCGCCGACGCCCACGACTTCGCCGCATCCCTCCCCGAAGCCGCGAGACGTCTCTACGCCCTCGACGAGACAGGGACCGGCTGCCCCGACCCGGGCGAACTGTGGGCGGCCGCCCTCGACGGCACCCAGGACCCCACCTGGCGCCGATACCTCCTGGACTGCTTCGACGGCCGCCCTGGCCAGGACCTGGCGCCCGCCCACCGCACCGTGATCGCCAACGCACGCCTCCTCGGCGAAGGCGTCAACATCCCCTCGATCGACACCGTGGTCTTCGCCGACCCCAAGGAATCGATCGTCGACACCGTCCAGGCCGTCGGCCGCGCCCTGCGGCAAAAGCCCGGCCAGGGCAAGAAGGCCACCTTGATCGTCCCCGTGTACGTCGCACCCGGCGAGGACGCCGACGATCTCCTGGGATCCAACCTGTACAAGCCGCTCTGGCGTGTCCTGCAGGCCCTTCGCGCCCACGACGACCGCATTGCCGACCGGCTCGCCGTCCCTCAGCAGCCCTCCAACCCGGAACCCGAGGACGAAGACGAGGAAGGTGTCCCCCTCGACGTCGTCTTCGACCGGCCCTTCCCCCCGGACACCATCGCCCAGGCCTTCAAGCTGCGCGTCCTCCACCCCCGCGAAGCGTCCTTCCGTCGCGGACTGGAAGCCGCCACCGCCTACTACGACCACCAGGGCCACCTCGACGTCCCCCAGCTGTACGACGACGAGAACGGCTTCGCCCTCGGCCGCTGGATCAACCGCATGCGCAAGGCATACGCGGCCGGCACCCTCAAGCGCTCCCAGATCAGGGCCCTCGAGAACATCGGCATGATCTGGAACCTCCACGCCCAGGCTGCCGAACGGGGTCTGCTCCACGCCCGCAACTGGGCCAGCACCCACGGCCACCTCGCCGTCGCCACCAGCGAGATGATCGGGGACTTCGCGTTCGGCCGGTGGCTCACCAACCGCCGACGCGCCGCCCGGGAACGCGCCGACAAGGGACTGGAGCCCGATCCCACCGACATCGCGCTCGCCGAACTCGACCCGTACTGGAACCCCCTCTGGTCGATCACCTGGCAGCGCCTCTACTACACCGCCCGCACCTACGCCGAAGCCAGCATCACCCTCGACGACCTGCCCGCCGACTTCCTCACCGACGACGACGAGCCCCTCGGCGAGTGGGTGCGCACCCAGAGCACCGAGTTCGCCGAACTCCACCCCGAACAGATCCAACTCGTCCGCGAGCTCGGCATCACCCTCATCGAACCGCCCGCCGACGAGCCGCCGCCGCTCACCGGCCGCGCCGCCCGCCAGCAGCGCCAGCTCGAGAAGGGCCTCGCGGCCGTCGAAGCCTTCCGCGCCCGCGAAGGCCACCTCCGCATCCGCCAGCGCGACACCGTCGTCCTCGACGGCGCAGAGTTCAAGGTCGGCCAGTGGGTCAACAACCTCCGCAAGCGCTGGGACTCCCTGCCCGACCAGCATCTCCAGGCCGTCACCGCAGCAGGACTGACCCGGCACGCGCACCAAGACGCGCCTGCTCCCACGCCAGGAGCCGGGGATCCCGAGAGCTGACGGACCCAACCCGCTCCCACCGGCTGGGACCGCCTGAACGGTGTGGCGCCCTGAACCCGCCACGGTGACCAGCCACACTCACGCCATGACCTCTCCGGCACCACGGGTGCTCCCAGCTGCTCACATCGCCCTGAACGTTCTCCTCGTTGCCCGGCCCGCCTGGAGACACGACATCGGGGTATCGACGTACTCGGACTGGGCCACCACCGACACCAGCTGGTTCCTCGACCGAGACGACTTGGACGAGACGGTGTACCCCGCCGTGATCAGCGTGGAAGAAGAGCGGATCACGATCACCCACACCCGCGCGCTCGGCCGACACCCGTACTTCGAGCAGGAGGCCGTGGAGACAACGGTTCCCCTCACGCCCCGCGGCATCGAGCACCTGCGGCACCTGCTGCCGGCCATCGAGACTGCCGGTCTCCCCTCGGTGCTCACAGCCGCATAGAGAAGTACGGGGGCAATGTCCGCTTCCGCAGCTCCCGTCGGCGTCGGGGTCCGCCTGCGTCCAGCGGATAGACGGGGCCCGGATGGGGGAGAGAGAAGGCGGCGTAGCCACCAGGGGAGGGAGCACAGGATGGGCACGGTGCTGTTGGCGGCGTTAGCCGCGGCCCTACTCGCCGTCGTCGTCACGGGGCTCGTACGCGCCGGGCGGCGCGAGGCGCGGGCGGAAAAGCAGCGGCTCGCCGAGGACGCGCAGCTCCAAGCCCGGCGCTCCTTGGCGGCGGTGTGGGCTATGGACGACCGCGCCTTCGAGGAGTACGTCGCCGAGCTGTGCCGCCGCGACGGCTGTACCAAGGTGGAGCGCGTGGGCGGCTCGGGCGACCTCGGCGCCGACGTGATCGGCTACCTGCCCGATGGCCGGAAGATCGTCGTGCAATGCAAGCGGTTCGCCAAGCACCGCTCGGTGGGAAGCCGCGACATCCAAACATTCAACGGCACCGCACGCGCCGAACACGGCGCCGACGTACCGGTGTTCGTGGCGTCCTGCGTCTTCACCCGTCCGGCCCGGGACTTCGCCGCGCGGCACGGACTGTGCCTCATCGACGTCGACCTGCTCGGCTTCTGGAACAGCGGCACCACCCTCAGCTCCCTGGTGGAACTCGACATCGGCCGGTCCGGCACCAACCGCAAGCTCAGCCCCGACCACGACTGACGAGGACCCCGCCGTGCAGGACACCGAGACCCGCATCCACGCCTGGCGCATCGAGGAGCGCGAGTACCGGCGCCAGCAGGAGCGCCGCGGCCGCCGCTTCGCCTACCCGCGCCTCACGCCCGCCCGCACCGCCCTGGTCGTCATCGACATGGTGCCGTTCTTCGTCGACGCCAACCCCTACGCCCGCGGCATCGCCCCGAACATCCAGCAGCTCGCCGACCGGCTGCGGGCGGCCGGCGGGACCGTCGCCTGGGTCCTGCCCGCGCGCACCGAACGCACCCCGGCCGGCGATGAGTTCCACGGCCCCGAGGCCGCCGAGATGTTCCGCAACTCCGGCGGCACCGGACCGCTCCCCGGCCGGCTGTGGCCGGGCTTCACCACCGCCCCGGACGACATCTTCGTGGAGAAGAGCGCGCCGAGCGCCTTCTTCCCCGGCCGCTGCCCGCTCCCGGACCTCCTCCAGGAACGCGGCATCGACACCGTCCTGATCACAGGCACGGTCACCCAGGTGTGCTGCGAGTCCTCGGCCCGCGACGCATTCACCCTCGGCTACCGGGTGGTGATGGTCGCCGACGCCAACGCGACCGGCCGCGACCAGGACCACAACGCCACGCTCGCCACGATCTACCGCTCCTTCGGCGACGTACGCCCCACAGCAGAGGTCCTCGGCCTGATCGATGCAACGCCAGCGCAGTGAGACCCCGCCAGCGCCCCCGGCAAGTCGGCCAGCGCCGGGCAGAGGGGGGCGGATGGGCACAACCACGACGTGGGGGAGGAAGACAGGCGTGACCGACAGGGACCTCCCGTTCCAGGGACTGATTCTCGACTTCGCGGGAGTACTCACCGACGGAGTGGACAGCGCCCACCGGACCTGGTGCCAAGCTCAGGGACTGGCGGAGTCAGCGTGGGAGACCACCCTGGAGGACCACCCCGAGGGCCGCGAGCTGTACAAGGCCCTGGAGAGCGGGCGGATGACGCAGACCGAGTGGAACCGCCGCACCGCCGCGCTCCTCGGCATCGCTGACCACCAGAACTTGATGGGCCAGGCCTGGGCCGCCGTCCGCCCTGCCATGGGGATGATCACCCTGGCCCGGGCCGCGCGGCAGGCCGGCTGCGCCCTGGCCCTGCTGTCGAACTCCTTCGGACTCGATCCGTACGACCCCTACCGGCAGCTCGGGGTGTGGGACCTGTTCGACGTCACCGTCATCTCCGAACACGAAGGCATCGCCAAACCCGACCCGGCGATCTACCGGACCGTCCTGGACCGACTCGGGCTGCCCGGCTCCGCCTGCGTGTTCGTCGACGACCGCCACGACAATCTCGCCCCGGCCGCCGAACTCGGAATCACCACTGTGCACGCCGACGGCCACGACACCACCCTCGCGCACCTGGCCCAGTTGTTGAACCTGCCGACGGCTCGTCACTGATCCATCGCCCCACCGCCGTGGATGCAGCCGACGGACGCCGACACGCTCCTCGAATGAAGCCGTCAGAATTCCGCGGACTGTCGGCTCCGTGCACTTTCGAACGCCAGGACCTCCCCGCGGATCCTGCGCAGCTGCGAGGCAGCCATGTGCCCGCCGCACAATCTCGCGTTGATGCCTTCCTTGCGCATGTCCCGCAGAACACCGAAGGCTTCCAACTGCTGGATGGTCCTGTCGCATGCGGCGTCGGAGGCGCAAGGAGCTGTCGAGGTGGTGCCCAGGTAGGCGTTCAGCTCGGCTCGCTCGTCGGGACCCAGTGGGATGCGGTTTCCCGCTACGGCTGCCGCAAGCCAGGACGGTTCGGGGCCGAGGTGGCGCAGATCCAGGCCCAGCTCCTTCAGCCCGGTCCGGATCCGCTTGCCGCGCCTCGCCACCAGGGCGTCGGCCACGGCGACCTCCGGCTCCGCCTGAACTGATGCGGTCGGCGCCGCGTGGGCGATGGACGAAGAGGGCGAGGCGAACCGGCGACGGAGCTTTCTGAGCATTGCTCCGATAATGCCACTTCGTTCGAGTCGGCCACTGCCGAGCCCGCGGTACGACGTCGTCGGCACGGCACTGTCAGAGGGCAGTGGCAGGATGTCCAGACGTGCCCTTGGCCAGGTCGCATGGTCAGGGGGATCCACAGATTGGGAGAGTACGACCATGAACCGCAGTGAGCTGGTGGCCGCGCTGGCCGACCGCGCCGAGGTGACGCGCAAGGACGCCGACGCCGTGCTGGCCGCGCTCGCCGAGACCGTCGGCGACGTCGTCGCCAAGGGCGACGAGAAGGTCACCATCCCCGGCTTCCTGACCTTCGAGCGCACACACCGTGCCGCTCGCACCGCCCGCAACCCCCAGACCGGCGAGCCGATCAACATCCCGGCCGGTCACAGCGTGAAGGTCTCGGCCGGCTCCAAGCTGAAGGACGCCGCCAAGGGCAAGTGAGCCCAACGCTGTCCGACACGGGCAGCGGGCGGAAGATCTGGATTCCGGGCCGTGCTCCGGGGTAGAACGGATCCCGGGCCGCCGCCGTCAGGCAGCGGCCTCCCAGATACCTCAGCCGAGCACCCTCGGCGACAGCGAAGGACGCAGCATGGCCAGCGGCACCGTGAAGTGGTTCAACTCCGAGAAGGGCTACGGCTTCATCTCCCAGGACGATGGTGGCCCCGATGTCTTCGCCCACTTCTCCGCCATCGCCGGCAACGGCTACCGGGAGCTGACCGAGGGCGAGAAGGTCACCTTCGACATCACTCAGGGCCAGAAGGGCCCCCAGGCCGAGAACATCGTCCGCAGCTGACACCCCGGGCACGCGTGCACCCTCCGTCGGCGACTCTGTGTAGAGTGGCACCACCGACGCGGGGTGGAGCAGCTCGGTAGCTCGCTGGGCTCATAACCCAGAGGTCGCAGGTTCAAATCCTGTCCCCGCTACGAAACGAAGGGACCCGGCACACAGCCGGGTCCCTTCGCTCTTCCCTGTCCCGATCGGCGGCACGGGCGAGGGTTGCGGCTTCGGGTATTGACCCCGCTTTACAGAGGCTCCTCCACCTGAGTGTCCGGCGGCTTCACTCCACAGCCTGCCTGCGGAAGGTCGGGGGTGACTCTAAAGGTAAGTCACTGGCCCGAATGAGAATTCACAATTGAGGCATTGACGCCGGTGGATATTCTGGCATTCTGTGAGGTATTAGCCATCACGTTTCACAAGACACTTCGGTGCATCTGTGCAGGTCAGGGCTTCGGGTAAGTCTTTAGGATAGTCTCATGTCAGTCTCGCAAGGAGGCTGCAACGTAGGCTCGCGAAAGTCTTGTCCTCAGTGGTTTGACTCGCCTCTGTGTGGGTTGCTTCATAATTGCTCATTGAGTGCCAGGACTGTCGCGATGGCCCAGCACCCTGCGCGGCAGTCAGCCGGCCAGAGCGCCCTTGCGGAGGATGGCAAGCATCTGTGGAACCTCATCGTCGGTGGCCTTGAAAATGGTGGCCATGAACCCGATAGCGGCCAGGCACAGCTGGCCTCGGGCCTCACCCCGCGCGGTCAAAGACCAGGTGCGGAGCGTTTCCACCAGCAAGATGGACAACTGCGTCTCGCGATCTTCCTCGATGCGCTTCTTCGCCGCTTCGATCTGCTCGGCGGTGAGCCCCTCGTGGATCCCCAGACGCTGTTGCGTCCCGAGCTGGCCCACGTGCTCGGCCAGATCGAGCACGACGTCCAGGATGGGCTTTTCCCCCTCGTCGCGGCTGGCCAGGACCGCGGTGGCGTCGTGCTTGCTGTCCCAAACCGCCTCAAGATAGGCCACTGCCGCGAGCATGTCGTCCTGTGTCATGACCTGGAGCATACGGGCGCGGAGAACGGGCCAGGTCTGGTTCCGGCCTCGAGCGCCAGGCGCCCGTGTGCCCCTGCGACGGGGGCCCTGACGACGTCACTCCAGGGGAACAGCACAAGCCGGAGCGCCGTGGCGCAGTTGAACGGCGGCGGCGGTCGCCAGGGCTGAACTCACCACCCTGGCGTGACCTCCGAGGACGATCCGGGCATCGTCCAGCGTGCCGAGCTCGGCGTCGATCACGACACCTCGACTAGACACCTCGAGTTCGTATTGGCCGGGGCCGTGTTCGTGCACCCGGTAGGTCTCCGAGCCCAGTTCGCACTCCCAGGTCCCTGGCACGGACTCGGCCAGGTCGACGAGGGTGCGGATCTGGTCCAGCGGACTGGCCACGATCGGGTGGACCTCGTCGGCATGTTCCTCGAAGGCCCGCCTCGCGAGCAGGGCGAAGCGATACCGCCCGACCTCCCCGCACTTCGGGCACTGGAGCGCGAACCTGTCCGAGCCGTTGGCCTCCTCCTCGGCGAGCTCGTTGATTGTCGGCCGCAGCCCGTTCACCACCGGCTCCAGCATCACAGCCTTGCGTGGTCGTCGGCTCACCGGACCCCCCGTTTCTCGTGCTGTCGATGGCGTCCGCATTCTCCCGCATCGAGAATCTCACCCCGACAAGCAGACGCGCTGTCGGTATGAGCACACGGCCATCGGCCCTAGGGTCCTCGAATATGACGCAGCGCATCAGGATTGCGAGCAGGGCCTCGATCATGGCCACCGCTCAGGTCACGTGGCTGATGGGGGAGATCACCCGGACCCGCCCGGACGTCACCCCGGAGTTTGTGCCGATCACCACGACGGGTGACCGCTGGACCGGCCCCCTGGCCGAGGTCGGCGGCAAGGCCGTGTTCACCAGCGCGGTGACGCGGGCGGTCCTCGACGGCCGTGCGGACCTCGCGCTGCACTGCTCGAAGGACATGCCCGGCGATGCGCCCGAACCCGACGGCATGGTGTGCCTGTACCCGCGACGCGACGACGTCCACGACGTCCTCGTCCACCGCGACGGGCACAAGCTGGACGATCTCCCGCCCGGCACCCGCATCGGCACCTCGGCGCCGCGCCGGATCGCCCAACTGACCGCCTCCCACTCGCACCTGGCCCTGGTCCCCGTACGAGGGAACGCCGACACCAGGCTCGCCTTGGCCGAAGACGGCGAGGTGGTCGACGCCGTGATCCTCGCCCGAGCCGGCCTGCGCCGGATCGGCCGCGAGGCAGCGGCCACGGAAATCCTGGACATGCACCGGCTGATGCCTGCCCTCGGCGCCGGCCAACTGGCCATGCAGGCCCGGGAAGCCGACCAGGCGACCCTGGCGATCGTGACCCCGCTCACCGACGAAGCCGCCACCCAGGCGGCGACCGCGGAACGCACGCTGCTGCGCGCCCTCGCTGGGCACTGCCATGCACCCATCGCTGGGCATGCGACCGTCGACGCGCGGGGCGATATCCGCCTCGCCGCCCGGGTGTACGCCCCGGACGGCTCCAACGTGCTCGACTCCGACCGGACCGGACGCGTCCCGGAGGACGTGGGGGCCGCCGTCGCCGAGGACCTCATCAGCCGCGGCGCGAACGAGGTCCTCGCCGCATCCCGCCGTACCTGAGAGCGGCCGGGTCCTGGGGCAGGACGCCGTCGGCCCGGATCGCCCACCACGGAAGCGCACAGGCGGCCGGCGCCTGCACGGCCGGGGCCTCCTCAAGGCGTTTACGTATGCTCCGCGGCACTGCCGGCGCGAGCGCCCGCAGTGCCGCGGGCACAGGGCCCGGGCGTGGAGCCGGAACGCAGGGCTGGAGGAACAATGCGCGGCACGACAGTGGCAGGCCGCTACCGGGTGGTGGACACCCTCGGCAGCGGAGGCATGGGCGAGGTGTGGCGCACCGAGGACCTCCACGAAGGCCACGAAGTCGCCCTCAAGACCATCACCCTGGACGGCGACCCCGTACGTGAGGCCGCCTTCCGCCGGGAGGCCGGCGTCGCTGCACGCCTGTCCCATCCGCACGTGGTCGCCGTGCGCGACCACGGCACCGCCGACCTCGACGGCCGCCGCGTCCTGTTCCTCGCCATGGACCTCGTCGACGGTCAGGCCCTGAGCACCCGGATCACCGGGCCGCTCCCCGTCGCGGACGTCCTGATCTGGGCCGATCAGATCAGCCAGGCCCTTGATGCCGCCCACCAAGCCGGGATCGTCCACCGGGACATCAAGCCGTCCAACGTCCTGATCGACCAGGACGGCGCGGCGATGCTGTGCGACTTCGGCATCGCCCGCCTCCCCGACACCCGCCGGCACACCCTGACCGTCACCGGCGCCGCCATCGGCACCCCCGCCTACATGTCGCCCGAACAGGCCCGCGGCGACAAGACCCTGGGCGCGCCCAGCGACATGTACTCACTGGGCTGCCTGCTCCACGAACTCCTCACCGGCACCACCCCCTTCGACGGAACCGGCTGGAACGTCCTCCACCAGCACGTCCACGCCGCTCCCGCCCCCCTGTCCACCCTGCGCCCCGGCCTGCCCCGCGAGCTCGAGCACCTGGTCCTGGAGCTCTTGGACAAGGACCCTGGCCGCCGCCCGACCGCCGCCCAGGTCCTGGCGCGGCTCGCCCGTCTGCACGCCGCCCTGGTCGCCGATGCCAGCGCGCCGACCATCGCCCGGCCCCACCCGCCGGTCCCCACCGTCGTGGACGCGGCGCCCCGCAGCAGCAGCGCGCCGCGCGTCACCGGGTGGTGGGCCGGCGCGGTGACCGGCGCCGCGATCACCAGCGAACTCGCCTGGACCACCCCGATGCCGTCCCCGTGGCCGGCCGCCCTCGGCACGCTCGCCGGCCTGCTCCTGAGCGCCCTGCACCTCCTCGATGCGCCGCAGCCGGCCCGACCGGGAGAACTGCGGATCAGCACCGTCGGCCTGTTCACCATGCTCCTGATCGCTCTCGGACTCTCCGTCGGGCTCCTGGTCGCACAGCCGAGCATGTGGTGGGCTGCGGTGACCATCGCCTTCCTGGGCGGCCCCGTCCTCGTGGCCTGCACCATCACCGTGAGCCGTGCGGTCCAGCACGTGCTGAACCGTCCCACCCGCTCAGCCGAACTCGCCTCGAGCGCCGGGGCCCTTCACACGGCTGCCCTGCTGCTCGCCGCCGACCACGCGGGCTTCTCGACGCCCGCGATGCTGGCCGTCGGCCTCGTGCTCTGGCCGGCCACGGCACTGATCACCGCGCTGGTCACGTCCCGTAGAACCTCTGAGCTCGCACACCAGATGGCGCAGCTGGAGCCGAGCATCGACACGACCGCCGCAGCCCGCTGTGCCGTCAATGCCAAGACCGCCGTTAGCCGGGCATGAAGGGCGCTCGGACCGCTTGATCGATTCGATCGTCTCCAGCTCCAACGACATCAAGAGGGGTAGTTCCCGTGCCTGCGAAGGTCACCAAGGACAAGGTGCTGTGCTACGTCGTACGCGAGGGCAAGCTGCTGGTCTTCCGGCACACCGACTACAGCTACGAGGAGGTCGGCATCCAGGTCCCGGCCGGCACCATCCGCGCGGGCGAGACCGCGGAGGCTGCAGCACTGCGGGAGGCGGGCGAAGAGACCGGCCTGAAGAACTTCAAGATCGTGCGGAAGCTCGGTGAGACCGAGTACGACATCAGCCCGTACCGGTTCGAGGTCCAGCACCGCCACGTCTTCCACCTGGAGCTGGCCGAGCCCACACCCGAGCGGTGGGCCAGTCAGGAGGAGCACGACGGTGAGCAGGAGCCCACCCGGTTCGAGTGCTTCTGGATCCCGCTCGAGGCCGCCCACGTTCTCCAGTCCGGCCAGGGTGCTTTGCTGGGACGCCTTTACGACTGATCCCCGTCCCGTCATGGCCCACCGCAGGATGCAGCCGACGTGTCTCGTCAGAACGGCAGATCGCCGGATGGCCCTCCCGGAGCCTGGAAGCGGGCGCCCATGTTGTCCATGGGATTGAGGTAAACCATCGCCGTGAACCATGCCGCCGCCTTGCGAGGGTGCTTGAGCTGCAGCAGATTCGCGTAGGCGTACACCGCGCGGTGGGCGGGCCGGTTGTCCACCTCTCCGTAGGGCAGCACATCCTTGAAGGGGTAGGGAAGCGACTGCTGCAGCACGCAGACCCCGGCGGCAGCCCAGGCGAGTCCGGCCTCCAGGTCGCCGCGGACGAGATTGGCCGGGCTCTCCACATCGTTGGGGTCGAACTCGTCGTCCTGGTCTGCCAGGTCGGCCAGCTCGTAGGCGATGGTGGTGTAGGCATCGAGATCGCGCGGGTGCAGCCGGCGGCCCGCGATCGTCACGCATCCCTTCTCGTACGCGGCGTCGTACTTCTCATCGGTCTCTTCGTCCGGTGTCCAGACCCGCTCCATGGCCCACTCCGGGCGAGGCGGAAGCTGTGCGATCTTCCGCTCCAGCTTGGACAGGCCGCCCGGCTCGTCCTCGTACTCGGCGTAGTGCGCCGCCGAATCGAACATGTGGAACTCAGGGTCCTGCATCCAGGCCATCAGCGGCCGGTCCAGCTTCGCCAGTGCTTCCGCTGCCACGCCGGCCGGCGCCAGCCACGGCATCACACCCTCCAGGGCCGCCTTCTGCGTTTTCGGATCCAGGCCCACACTCATCGTCATGGTCGCGAGTATCCGCCGCGGGCGCCTCCACCCGCGGGCCCTTGCCGAACAGCCACCCGAATGTGCGGGAGCAGCAAGAACTCGTCGTGCGAGTTGATGACGACCGATCGAACGTCGCCGTCACAGGTCAGCCGCCGTCTGCAGCACTCCGCCCACACCCGTCGAAAACTCGTGCACCCCCGCTGTCACACCGTGCGCCGCCTCCGCACCTGTAGCAGACGAAAGCGCACACCACCTCGGGAGCAGCACGTGAACCTCACCCTGACGCCCTACACCCCCCGCCAACAGTGGGGCCTTCGCACTGACGCGGCCCTCGACCCGACCGCGCTGCGCCAGATGGCCACCGGCGAGACCGACGAGACCGCGGCCGCCGAACTGGACCACCTCGCCGACCGCGCGCGGCTGATCCCCACCGCAACCGCCGGGCAGGCCCGCGGCGAGGCCCGCATCTTCCACGCCCTCATGCACGCCTACGGCCGGCACCGCGCCACGCTGGTCGGCGGCCCCTTCGGCATCCGCAGCCTCACCCCTCGCGAGGAGGAGCTGGTCGTGCGCATCGCCCCCTCCCAGCTGCCCCGCTGGATCGACGCTCTCGCCTACCGGCCGGACGGCCAGGGCGTGGCGGGACTGCGCTGGGCACCACACCGCGAGGGCACCGCCCTGATGCTGCCCGGGATGACGCTCGTGCTGGACGGGACCGACGAGATCACTTGGCGCGCGGCGCTCGCCGCGCGCACCGACAACCTCGCTGGCCTGATGCCGTACGGGATCCCCACGGTCGTGGACGAGGCCGACCGCTCCGCCGCCCAGGCGGCGGAGCTGGCCCACATCGCCGATCATCTCTCCGCCACCCTGCGCCGCATCCGCCTGGTCGACGCGCTCGCCCGCAACGGCCACGTCCACCTGTTCACGACCCGATACCTCGGCGATCTCCACCTCATCGAGGCGTGCGAGGCCACCCCCACGGTCCTGCCGCTGTGGGCCTCTCGCTCCCTGCCCCTGGCCCTGTGGCCCACCGGCCGGATTCCGGCCCAGGGCCCGGCCGACCCGTACACCGCCGTCCTCGACCTCGTCACCACCGTCGAACCCGCCACCGTCCCGCCCCATCTCACCGACGGGCGAGCCGCCCTCGCCCTGTGCCACCTGGCGGGCAACCGTCCCGACCCCGTCCTCGTACAGGCCGCCGAGCACGCCCTGGCCGTCGCCGCCCGGATCCTCGCCGACCCTGCACACGCCGGCCTGTACGACGCGGGCGGCTGGGCCGGCAGCTGCCGCACCTACCCGGAGGGCTCCGTCCACGGAGCCGATCCGTGCATCCCGCCCGGCGCCGAAGAGGTCACCGCTCTGCCCGACGCGGACCTCATCCGCATCGGTGACCGCGCGCTCGGCGGAGCACCGGACAACGCCCGTCTGATCAGTGCTGGCCAGGACGAACTCGTCCACCTCCTCGACTGGGCCCTCGCCGCGGCCACCCGCCCCCGCACCCGCCCCTCCTGGAGCCAGGAATCACTGCTCACCACGCTCCGCTCGACCCAGCCACTGCCCGGCCGCAAGGGGATCGTGGAACTCACCGCCAGCAGCACCGGCGTCTACCGCGTACGCCTCGAAGACCTCGGCCTGACCGAACTCGTCCACGAGGGCGACTCCGTTGAATGGGAACGCGAGGCCGCCCCCTCGCAGCCCGCCGCCGTCCTGCTCGCCGAGCACGCCGCGATCGAAGCCTCCGTCTGCCTGCCCTTCCAGCGCGAACACCGCAAGCAGCGCCTCGTGCTGCCCGCCCCCGTCCCGTCCGACCCCACGATCCGCAGCGTTATCGCCGGAGCCGACTACGTCCTCGGCTTCACCGCCCTTGCCAGCATCCTCGGCCAGCTGCGCCACCGCGCCGACTCCTCCCAGGGGGCCACCGACGGACACTGGCAGACCGACTCCACCGCCCCCGGCGACCCCTACGACTACCTCGGCTCCCTCACCGCCCACGTCAGCGACTGGTTCGCCCTGCCCTCCCCCCACCACGAAGAAGAGGCCAACACCGCCTCCGTCGACAGCACCCCCTACCTCCGCCACCTGGCCGCACACCGGACAGCCCTCGACCCCTTCGTCACCCGCTACCTCACCGCCGCCGACAGCCTCCCCGGAGTACGGACCTTCGAAGAGCGGCACCTCGCCGGCGTCGCCGCCCTGCGCACCACCGACCTGGCCGCCCTGGCTTGCCAGGACGTTCGCCCGGTCCGCGAACCGCTGCTGCGTCTGGTCAGGTCCATCCCGCAAGACCCCGACCAGCTGACCGCCTGGTACGAGCACCACCTCGACCAGCCGTCGTGAACCCGCATCGAGCACGACGCCACAGCGCGCCGAACGCCGGTGACGTCCGATGCCCGACCGGGCCGTTACCCCGCACAAGGCGGCGCGTCAGGTGTCACGCGTACGCCGTGGTGCCGCTCGGTCCTGCCCAGCGACAGGACCGAGCCGGGACCGGCCGAGAGCCCTGCGTCCAGCAGGGCTGGCTGGAGCTTCAGCGGCCGCGCTGCTCCCGGCAATCCCTCTCCCACTGCTGACTCGCCCGCGCTCGCTCCACCTCTGCATCTAGACGCTCGATGCGCTCTGCCGCGTCGATCAGCACGTCGGCATCCGGCGGCCCGCCCGGGCGAAACCGATGGCGCTGGTCGATCAGGAGCACGGTCCCGGCCACCCCTTCCAGGTCCGGCATTCCCATCGACGTCTCCACCAACGGTCCCGCCACCTTCCCGGGAACCGAGATCCAATCGCCCTCCGCGGCATGCCAGGCGAAGATCAGATCCCCGCCGTGCGGGCCCGCGCCGCGAACCGGCCCTGCAGGAGCCGGCTCAAGGGGCTCCGCCTCCAGCGCGATCAGTTGCAGCCCGGCCACCGTCAGTCGGTAGTCCCTGTCGCGCCCCATCTGCCACAGCATCCCGAGTTGTCGCGCCACCCGCCGCCAGTCCTCCGCACGGTCGCCGGTGACCGCGCCGCCGGTGCGAAGCCTGTTCAGGGTGCGGACGACGAAGGCGTGCCGTGCTCGCTCCCGGCCGTCGTTTCCGTGCATGTCCTCCGGCAGCGACGGGAGCTGCTCGAAGAGCCGGTGGGCGTGGCGTTGAGTCGGTGAACAGGGCATCTGCAGTCCTTCCAAGCGGGTGGATCATGGCTGTCCTGGCGGCGGGCACGACCAGAACGCCGGCGTCTGGCGGAGCCGCCCCGTCCTGGTGCGGGCCGGCGGGCCTCATCAGGCGCCGGTCTTCCAGGCGCGGGCCTCGGCTGCGCGCGCCCGACGGCGCTGCAGAGCACGCAGCTTGCCGTGCTGGCGGCGGTGGGTCACCGCGCCGTGGAAGAGGTAGCAGGTGCAGCCGCGCCCGGCGAAGCGGCACTCGTGCCCGGCGTACCACCGGGTGGACTTGGCGAGCATGCGCGCCACGACGACCTCCTTGGGTCGGGAGACAGGTAGGGCGCCCGCCGGAGCTCGGCGGGCGCCCCGGAACGGTGTCCCCCGGGCCGGAACGTCCCGGCGCGGCCCGGGAGGCCGGTCAGTCGGGCAGAACGCCGGTGAGGGTGGGCAGGCCCTGCACGGTGGTGGTCGAGACGGAGGGGGAGAGGACCTTGAAGGCGTGCTTCCAGCCCCGGTCCACGAGCGTGAGCAGTTCGCCCGTGGGTAGCGCCAGCGACAGTCGGCTGGAGCTGGTGTAGCCGAGCCGCTGGTAGAACCGGGTCAACTCGTGCTCGTGGCGCAGCGTCAGCGCCGCGTATCCAGCCTCCTGGAAAGTCTCTTCGGCCTGCTGAAGGAGCGCCCGGCCGATGCCCAGCCCCCGGTGGTCGGGTCGCACGGCCAGCGCGTGGACGGTCGACAGACGGCGCACGAGGCGACGCCGTACCAAGCCGGGGGCGCGACCCGGTTTGGCGATCCAGTTCGGCGGTCCGCAGACGATGGCTCCCACCGGACAGCCCTCGCGGTCCTCGGCGATCAGAAAGTGATTCTCCCGGTGGGACAGCGGGCCGTCGTCGGTCGCGGTCAGAGCGAACCGCATCGGCGCGAGGGCGGCAGGCACCGCCTCGGAAGGCACGTGAAGATCAACCAGCGAGGCCAGCTCGACGACGGTGTCGCCGTCAGCAGACGTCGCGGTGCGGATCCGGATATCGGTATCGGCGACGGGAGAGGACAAGACGTGCACGGTGAGTCCTTTGCGCATCGCGGCCGGATGAGCGCGGGAATCCGGCCGGTGGAGAAGACGGAGAGGGAGAGGAGGAGCGGTGCGCGGGCTAGTCGGCGGCCCGGACGCTCCAGCCGAAGAAGAGCCAGCTCGGCTCAGGAGCGTCGGCCAGCAGCAGCGCTCCGGCGGTGCCGGGGCGGACGCACGGCGCGTCCTCCTCGATGAGACGGTCGGCCAGCCACTCGGCGTCGTCCTCACTCAGCGGCGCGCCGTCGGCGCCGACGGCCGGGTCGTAGGAGGCGTTGAAGTAGCCCGCCTCGACGGCGCGCAGCGGCGCCCGGTCGCCGACGACGGTGACGGCCGTGACCTTCGTCAGGTCAGCGCGGGGAGCGAACGGGTCGGCGGGCTGCTCGCTGTCCTTCGCGGCGTAGGCCGCGAAGGCCCTTTGAGGCGTGGGACCGCTCGCGGTGAAGCGGAACAGCATCGGGTACGGGTGCATGGCAGTCCTCGGAAGCTGCGGGCGCCGAAGCGGCGGCCGGTGACCGGATGTATGAGCTGTGGCCACAGCAGAAGAAGGGAGAGCGCCGAACTGCCCGGCGCGATATAACTAAGATACATGGTGAAACACGAAGATGCAACGCACGGGTCGGGGGGAGCCCTCAGCCATAGCGGAGAAGAATCTGTGTCCCGGCGCCAGGCTGGCGCCCCCGCAGGTCACAATGGAGGCGGTCTCAACGGCAGCCGGCTACTGGGGGGAGTGCTCTTTGTCCATCGACCGCCTGCAGCCCGTCCTCACGCCCGCAGCGGCCGCCCGCACGCCCGGACAAGCAGCAATCCCGTCCTCCCGCTCCGCAGAGTCCACCCACGGGACACCGTTGGGCGCGATGAGCGCCGAGGCCTTCCGCCGCGTCCTGCAACAGGCAATCTCGGGCGCTTTCCCGTCCGCCGGCGCAGTGGCAGCCGAGGCCGGCCGCCGACTCGCGCGCGGCCGACTGGACGTTCCGGACCTGCGGATGCTGCTGATGGAAACCTCCGACACGGACCCGTGGTCCGCAGTGCGCCGGGCGGCACTTGCGGCCGTGGGTGCCAGCCCGGCCCTGGCCCCCAGCATCATCTCCATGCACGCCCAGGTGCTGCGGCTGCCCTCGGCGACGGTCCGTGAAGGCCACGACACCGGGCATCCGCTCAACTTCCTCGCGCAGGCCACGCTCACCATCGACCAGCAGACCGTCACCGGCAGCGCCCAGCGCTCCCGCACCCGCAAGGGCGCGCGGCAGCAGGCCATGACGACGCTCATCGCCGCGCTCGCCGATCTGCCCGACCCGCTCACGGAGACCGCCGCGCCGTGGCCAGACGGCTCCGGTCCCGAAGTGCTGTTCCAGGCTCCGGCAGCCGCCGTGGAGCCTGCCCTGGGCCGTAGTCCCATCTCGGTCATCAACGAGTTCGCCCAGGCCGGGCACTGCACGAAGCCGGTGTTCCGCGTCACCGGGGCTGACTCGTCCTTCACCGCAACGGTCACCGCGCTCCACCGCGGCCAACCGCTTGAGGCGACAGGGGAGGGGACGAGTAAGCAAGGCGCGCGAACTGCCGCCGCCGAACGACTTCTTGACCTTCTACAGCAATCCCTCGCCGCCGACCTCGCTCCACCCCCCGCGTCCTGCGCCCCCGAGCCCTCGGTCGTTCCAGCCCTGCCAGAGGCGATCGTCTCGGCGACCGGACTGCCCCGAACGAAGGAGGCGCCACCCGCTCCGCCTGCTACAGCGGGCGAGCTGTTTGCCGCCCAAGGCGTCCTGCAACAGCTCCTCGCCGAGGGGACGGCCCTGACTCTGCTCCCCTCCCGCCACCCCGCCCGCACCGCCTGGCTCTTCTACCGGCCCGACGGAGCCCCCCTCGCCGAGGCCGAGAAGCCGGCCCCGCCCCTTCAGGCCCTCACCCGCGACCTCGTCCTGGCCGAGCCCGGCGGCATCATGCCGCGCCGCGCCACAACGACCGGCCTCGCCGCCCCGCTCGGTCTCACCCTGCCGATCCTGCTCACCCCAAGCGAGGGCGAGCACGCCTCGGTGACCAGCTGGCGCCACGCCCTGCGCCTCGCCCTGCACTGCGTGGCCCAGCAACGCGTCCACCCCGCCCTGACCGCCTCCGGTGAGGACTGCTGGCGCGTGGGACCGGTCACCGAAACGCTGCGCGACGCCGTCACCGCGGCCGCCGCCCAGCTGGCCCCCGAAGGCCACTGCCTCCTCGCCGGCACCACACCGCTGCGCGTCGGCGCCCCCGAGGCGGCCGTGTGGAGCCTGCTCGACGCCGTTGCCGAAACCATGCTGCGCACTCCCGGCGCCGCCACCGTTCTCGGCCCCGGCCCCTACAGCGGACCCGCCCACCCGGACTCGGGCCCCCAGCCGCAGCTGTGGAAGTGGGCGGACGCGATCGAGGACTCCGTCGACCCGCACCCCACGCCCGGCCTGATCGTGCGCATCAAACAGCCCGACACCGCCACCGGCGCCCCCCTCGCGCCGGCCACCCTGCACCTGGCCGCCGATGCCGACAACGCGGACGGCAGCGTCTCCGCGATCAGCGTCTGGAACGGCCAGTCCCCTCACCCCGATCTCACACCGGCGCTCCTGCCCGGCGTACGCCGCGCACTGCGCCGCGCCGCCCGCGTCTGTCCCCCGCTCGAAGCCCTCGCCACGCAGGACCTCCCCAACGGCATCACCTTGAGCGCGAAGGACCTGGCCGAACTCCACCGCGGCGCCGCGGCCCCGCTCGAAGAACTCGGCATCACCCTGTCCTGGCCCGCCCACCTGACCGGCGCCCTGTCCGCCACGGCCGTCCTCGGTACCCACGACGATCTGGAGGCGCCGCAACCCGGCAGCGGCCTTCTCGCCCTTGAGCGGCTGGTGGACTGCCGCTGGCACATCAACCTCGACGGCGACCCGCTCACCGACGACGAGATGACCACCCTCGCCGAGGCCGCCTGGCCACTGATCCAGCTCCGCGGCCGCTGGCTACTGATCGACCCCGACACCCAACGGCGCGCCCGCGCCCGGGCCCTGCCACCCCTGCCATCCCTCGACGCCCTCACGGCCGCCCTGTCCGGCACCCTGACCCTCAACGGCGAAACCCTCGACGCCCAACCTGCCGGCGCCCTCGCCGCACTCGTCGACGCACTCCGCCAGGCCACGGAAACACCCCAGCCGGTCGCTCCTCCTGCCGGCCTGAAGGCGACGCTGCGCCACTACCAGGAACGCGCCCTGTCCTGGCTGACACACACCCTCGGCCTCGGCTTCGGCGCGCTCCTGGCCGACGACATGGGCCTCGGCAAGACACTGACGACCATCGCCTTGCACCTGCACCGCGCTGAGACCACCGCACCCGGACCGACCCTCGTCGTGTGCCCGGCGTCCCTGGTGACCAACTGGCACAGGGAGATCACCCGCTTCGCCCCCGACACGACCGTCGTGCGCTACCACGGAGCCGACCGCACTCTCGCCACCGACCGCCTCGACCATCACACCATCGTCATCACCACCTACGGCACAGCCCGCCGCGATACCTCCGCGCTGGCCGCCGTGAAGTGGGGCCTGGTCGTCGCCGACGAAGCCCAGCACATCAAGAACCCCGCCGCCGCCACCGCCAAGGCCCTGCGCGAACTGCCCGCCCACGCCCGGCTGGCGGTCACCGGAACACCCGCGGAGAACAACCTCACCGAACTGTGGGCGATCCTCGACTGGACCAACCCCCACCTCTTCGGTACCCGCACCGCTTTCCGCGCGCGCTACGCCGCCGTCGAGAAGGACCCCGCCTCACCGGCTGCCGCACGACTGACCCGGCTCATCGGGCCGTTCATGCTGCGCCGGCGCAAGTCCGACCCGGGCATCGTCCCCGAGCTGCCCGGCAAGGTGCACCACCACCGCATCGTCGCCCTCACCGACGAGCAGACCGGACTGTACGAGGCAACCGTCCGCGCCACCCTGGACAAGATCGCCGCCAGCACCGGCATCGAGCGCCGCGGACTGGTCCTCCAGCTTCTGCAGGCCCTGCGCCAGATCTGCAACACCCCGACCCTTTACCTCAAAGAGCCTCTCGACGGCGCCGATCCGGGCGACCTCGCCCGTCGCTCGGGCAAGCTGTCCGCCCTGGACGAGCTCCTGCCCACGCTGGCCGACCGCGGCGAGGCAGCCCTGATCTTCACCGGCTACGTCCAGATGGGCCGCATCCTCGAGCACCACCTGCACGCCCGCGGGCGCTCCGCCTACTTCCTCCACGGCGGCACCCCACCCACCCGGCGCCAGGACCTCGTCGACGCCTTCCAGAACGACCCCGACCCCGCCCCGCTGTTCATCCTGTCCGTCAAGGCCGCCGGCACCGGACTCAACCTGACCCGAGCCGAGCACGTGGTCCACTACGACCGCCCCTGGAACCCGGCCGTCGAGGACCAGGCCACCGACCGCGCCCACCGCATCGGCCAGCGCCGCACCGTCCAGGTCCACCACCTGATCACCGAAGGCACGGTGGAAGACCACATCGCCGAACTCCTGGCCCGCAAACGCGCGTTGACCGACGCCGTCCTCACCGCCGGCGAAGGCGCCCTCGCCGACCTCGACGACACCGAGCTCGCCGCTCTCGTCACCCTGGGGACCCGATGACCGGCTCCGCAAGCTCCCGCAGCATGGCACCCCTCGTCGCCGCCTGGAAGCAGCACTTCCACCTGGCCGTCGACGGATCCGGCTCCTACAACAAGGGGCTCAACCTTCACCGCCAAGGCGCGGTCGGCCAGATCTACGCCGCCCCCGGCCGACTCGCTGCCGCCGTCGCAGCGAAGAAGGCCACCCACAAGGCCGCGCTGCTGCTGCCCGAGCTCACCACAGCTCAGTGGGAGATCCTGGTCGGCCGGCTCACACAGATCCCCCAGGCCGTCGCCGACCTCATCGCCAATCGTGTCCCCGCCGCCGTCGCCGACCCCGGACTCGCCGGCGGCATGGCCATCGTCCCGCGCCCCGAGGAGATCACCTTCTCCTGCTCCTGCCCCACCGGCCACACCGGTAGGGTCTGTGACCACAGCGCCGCCCTCGGCCACGCCGTGGCCGAACGCCTCGCCACCGCCGCGTCGCTGCTGCTGGCCGCCCGCGGCATGACCGCCCGAGAACTCGCCGCCCTCGTGCGCGACAGCGTGGCCGACACCGGACCCGGCCCCCTCCCCCCAAGCACGGACGGAACCGTACGCGCCGACCAGCTCTTCGCCCTGGCAGCCCACCGCCGCCCCCGCCCACCGGCTCCCGATCCCGAGTTGGATGCCGTGGACCCGCTCACCGCCAGCCTGGACGACCCGCCCGCACCCTGCCCCTCGGCACACGACCTGGAATGGATGACGAAGGACGCCGCCGACCGCGCCCGCGCCCTGCTCACCGGCACCGCGGAACAGCCCCACGACGCACTCGCTGACACCGTGCGCATCCTGGCCACCCCCGACGGTGTCAGACGACTGCCCCATGTCGCGGAGACGACCGGACACACCGAGGCCGCCCTGCGGACGATGATGATCGGATACCGTCACGGCGGCCCGGCCGGCGCTCATGCCACCCTCGCCGCCGCCCCGGTCGCCACGGACGACCTCGAACGGGCACGAGAGACCGTCTACGCCTCCCGAGCTGTGGGCCTCGGGACGATCGACATCGACAGCGACACACTCACCGACACGACCGCCGGAGTACAGATCCGCCCCGGCCCCGACGGCCGGTGGTACCCCTTCACACACTGGCGCACCGGCGAGTGGCGTCCCGCACCCGGAGCCTGCGACGATCCCGCCGAGGCATACCGCGCAGCGCGGCGCGCCCGCGCCGCACGACCGCTCAGGCGATAGCCCGACAGACAGCCAACCAGGTCGTCCCGACTCCGAAAGACCCACCGCATGCCCCTGGATGCACAGACCGGCGTACGCGTCTACCAGTTCATCGTGGACCGTCTCGAGGACCGGAGGCGCGAGCAATACCCGCACGGCCGCGATGCATACGTGGACGATTGGACCGCCGCCCACGAACTGGAAAAGGACTTCGCCACAGCCGTACGTGCCCACGACAGCGGCACAGCCGAACGGCTTCTCCAGGAGCTTATGGGCATGGCCGCTCAGTGGCGGGACCATCCTCATCACCCGGGTAACCACACCCACGACGGGCACCAGTTCGACCACGCGGTGCTGGAGGCCCGGCCATGAGGCGGCCGTGGATCCTTCCCTGCGGCACGGTCGCCGTCATGGCGGTGCTCACACCCACCGTGATCCGTACCACCAGCACGTCGTGGACCATCGGATGGTCTGCCATCCTCCTCGGGGCCGTCGCCGTGCTGGTACTGCTCGTCCTGGTAGAGCGCCTCGCCCCGCCGGCCGACCAGCCCGGGCCCTACGACACTCCCGAAACCTGAACCGCCGCCCGGCAACTAACCAGCCCCCGCGGCGAGGCGAGGCGTGCACCCCGCCGCCGACGCGTCCCGCCCCCGAACCGGGCGGCGGTCAATCGGTGTCCAGGAAGCGCTGCAGGGAGGCTTCCCGCTCCTCGCGCAGCGCCGCAGCGATCTCCGGATGGGCGGCATCGAATGCCTCCAGCGCCGCGAGGGCTTCTTCGTAGGCGGCGTCGTTCTGCGGCTGCTGGACGCGGTAGTACGACCCAGGGTCCCCGCCCTCGTCGTCGTGGGCGCGAGCTCGCTGGTCTTCATCGGCGTCGAGCCGGGCTTGCACGGCCGCCTTGAGTCCCTCACGCTGCCGCACCAAGGCCTCTCCCTCACTGGAGCGCAGGATCGACGTCCGGGCGGCGGCTGTTTTCCGGTCGACCTCGAGCTGGTGCCGCCAGGCCGCGAGCTGGCGTCCCTGCTCGGAGGCATCGAAGGCCGCTTTCGCCTCTTCGCCGAGGGCGGCCAATGCTGCAGCCTCCTCACCGGTGAACCACAGTGGTGGGCAGCCTCCGATCAGGTGGGTGCAGCCGTCCGGGCGCCGCTCCGGTGAGACGCCGCGCTCCGCGGCCTCCTGTAGCCAGCCGCTGACGATCTTCCGGCCGTCACTGTCGACGGCGTCATAGGAGACGTCCCCGAAGGCAGTGATGAAGGGGACGACATGCGCGGTCCGGCCGTCCGCGAGCCGTTTGGTGAAGGTCTTGTTCATGCCGTGGCTCCCCGGTGGGTAGGCGTCAACTGCAGCCCCGCTGCCGTCGGCAGGGGGCTTGAGCGCGTTGAGATCCTCACCCCGGCAGCCGTGCCGGGCCCGGCCCACCGATGCCGTGGGCGTGCCATCCCGCAAAGGGGGAAGCGCGGCGCCGCGCGGGCACCGCCGCGCACACTTTAGCGCGGCGGGCACTGCTACAACGCCGACCAGTGGTGACCTCCTGGCGGCGCCTGCTTGAAGCCGCGTGTGACGAGCGCGCAGTATCGAACGGCAGGCATGCGGATGGTGCGCTTGGGCGGGTGCGGTTGCGGGAATCTATTGCATCGCAACGTCGCTGCGTCAAACGGCTGTTGGGGTCCACCGGGGGAGGGAACGATAGTTGTCCAGCGGGCGCGTACGGCTCAGTGGCGGATCGTCTTGGCAGACCGATTTCCGGCGCCGTACTACAGGGCGTCCGGTGCGGTCCGCCATGGAAATCGCCACGATTCGGCGCGACTTGAACCACACCCTGACGGAGCTGGGGAGGGCGGTCGACAAGCTCGCCGTGGCCCGGGCAGCTGACCTCTATGCCCTGGCCTGGCAGCAGGCCGCGCAGGCGCCGCCGAGCGAGACGCGGCAGCAGCGCGCTCGGCTGGCGGAGTACAAGGAGATCCTCTCGTCTCGTCGCTGGCAGGAAGAAGAGCGCCGGCAGGCCGCGGATCGGTCGACTCAGCCGGTGTCGGAGCAGGAGCCGCGTACGGTGCGCCGACCGCGTCCGGTGGCCGAGCCGGCGCCGGTGCGCCCGGCAGTGGTGTGGTCTTCGGACAAGGTGCCGCAGCAGTCAACGCCGTCGTGTCCTGGTCCGCGACGGCCGCCAGCAACGCGGACCGGCCCTGCGCCCGTCGTCTCCCGGCGGTCCGCGCCGGGGCCGGAGCCGGCGCTGCTGGAATCCGGGGCGCTGTGGGAGATCGCCACTCAGCTGCGGTCTCATCTGGAGCAGGTCGCACAGGCCGGTGCCACGACCACCTGGCCTACGATTCGAAAGCGCCTTCCGGGCCTGCCCCGTCTACATCGCGACGACGAGAGTGTTGTTCTGTGGCTGGTCGATGAGGAGCGCCGCGATGACGAGCCGCTGCTCGCAGCCCTCGTCACCGTCGGGGACCGGCAGATGCATCCCCGTTTCCCGGCGATCGCTGAGCAACTCGGCCTGTCCACCGGGCACACCCCGACGCAGCAGCGGTCCGCGTGGGGGTACGAAGTCTTGAGAGCGCATCAGTACTGGCGTCATCGTCGCTGAAGAGCGGCGCGCCGGCCGGAATCGCCCCAGGCAGTCGAGCCGACGTGCTGTGCGTGCAGGAGGGCCGTGACCTGTCGCCTGAGCTGCCGTTGAACATGTGCGGCGCCTGTTTCGTCATCCCGCCTGCCAGTGAAGTGGAGTTGTCCGTGCCGGTTCTCACGGTCCCGCCCGCCACCGTGCCGTCCGGGCCTGTGCTTACTGGGGACCGCCGCCCAGTCGAGCGCGCCGTTGTGGAAGACGCGCTCAGCGCGGAGGGCCCGGAGGTCCTGGTGCGGACCGACGTCCCCCAGCCCGACGGCTCGGTGCGCCTGTACGCGGCGTGGACGGACGGCGGCGGGCCCCTGGCCGACCACATCGACCGGATCGCGCTCGCGCGCGGGCTGGACGCCTGGTCCTGGATCGAGATCCTCCAACAGCGCGCACGCACGACCCACCGCGGCCGGATCGAGGTGCGTTCCTATCCCCTGCGGCAGGTCCTCGCCGACGTCGAACAGGGCTACCGGGGCAGCGAGGAGCACCGAGCGAACTTCGCGCGTCTGCTGGCCAGCGACGCCGTGCGAGCCGGCCGCCCTCCGCTGCCCCCGCCCGGGATCCCCGCCTGGGCGGGCGTCGGCCCCGTGCTGTGGCACCGCTATCTAGGAGGCGACCCGGTCGTCGAGCGGCACTGGCTCGGCCGTTGAAGAGAGGACCGCACGGTGCCCGCGACGTTCAGCACCATGACGCCCGGAAACCCGGCGAGTGAGGCGTACGCCCGCCTCATGCACGGCGCCGCCCTGGCCGAGGCCACCCGGCTCACGCGCCAAGAAGAGGAGCGCTGCCAGGAGGAGTTCTCCCGGATCTGGGAGCGGCTGCTGCACAACGCCGAAGTGACCAAGTGGCTGGCCCCTGGGCAGGACCTGAGCTGGCGCGGCGGGACACCGCGCCGTTCGCTGTGCGCGAAGGGCGGGCGCACCACGGACCTGGTCCAACTCATCCCCTGGGCGCTGCGGGAGAAGCTGTCCGGTGACGTGCTCTACGAGGACACCGCCCGGCGTGAGGAACAGGTCACAAGCGGGCACGGACTGGAGCCGGGCGACGCCGCCAGCATCCGTTTCAGGAGCACGAACCCGGCCACCGCCGACAGTAAACCGCTGCCGCCCGGCCGGGAGCCCGAGGTCGAGCGGTTCCTCGACCTGCAGGCGATGCTCGCGGCCTACACCGCCACGCCGCACTTCGTCCCTGCCTCCGAAGCGTTCGACGCCGCCACCGGTCTGCCGCCGGAGCCCGAGGCGCAGCTGCGGCTGACGGCCGAGGCTGTCATGGTCTTCCACGACGGCGTCCCGCTGCCAGCCGTCATCGCCGACGACGAGGCTCTCCACGCCCACGCCGCCGCCCGCTTCGCCACCGTCCACGACACGCTCTTCGACGGCAGCCCGCTCGTGATGGGCGGTGTCGTCCTGGCCCTCCCGGACGACGGAACCGACCAGGCTCTGCTGTTCAACCCGCTCATCGGCTGGCTGATCATCGCCAACCGCATGCACGACGGTCGGTACGCGTGGGCGATGCACCCCGTCCACCGGCTCGACACCAACCCGGGGCCGGCTGCCCGCGTGCTGCGCAACTACGCCGGCTTGAACGCGCTGGAGGGCTGGGACACACCGCCACGGATCCCGGGCCAGGCCCGGGCCAAGGGCAAGAACAAGAAGAACCAGCTGCCGGCGGCGGAGCGCCGTCGGCAGCAGTTCGAGCAGGCCGCCCGCACCCCGCAGGCCCGGGCAGGCGCGCTCCTCGGCGTGCGGGTGCTCTCCTTCACCGCGCCGCCCCACGATGTCGCCGAGGCCGCCCCCACCCCGCCGAGCGAGTCGACCAGGGCGCCCGCTCAGTACCGCGACTGGCGGCGCGCTCACTGGACCCGCAACACCCGCGTCCACCTGCTCGACGACCACGGCCGGCCCTCCGGACCGGTCTACGGGCCGGACGCCGTCGAGGGCGTCACCTTCACCCGCCGCCGTACCCGGGTCCGCGGAACCTGGATCAACGAACACCTCCCCGACCGCCCCGGCCAGACACCGGTGTACGCGGTCGACGCACGCCTGACCCGTACGCCGGCCGACGGCACCTGACCATGTCGAGGAACGGCAACGCAAGCTGAAGACCGGCACCCGTTCCCTGAATTCGCCGCGGTCGTCCAGCAGTTACGCCTCGCGGTTCGTCAACCATGCGATCCACGCGCCGTCAGAGGCCCGGCCCAGGTGAAGTTCCGGCACGTGGCCAGCGGTGCGTGCGCAGATCCGGCCATAGGCACCGTGCCGGTCAGAACACAGCCGGGCCATTTCACTGGGAGACAGTGCCGTCAGGTCATCCGGCAGCTCCTGGCCCATCGCGGTCGCGCGTGCCTGCGCACCACGCCGTCGTTCGACGGCGTCGACGCGCTCGGCGACCAGGCGCGCCCAGCGCAGATCGGTGTCCTCCTGGTCACCGGCGGGCGTGTACAGGCACTGCTGCTCACCGTGCTCCTCGAACTGGTCGACGAGCCTCATGCCGATCGACTCCAGCAAGCGCCGCGATGCAGCGTTCGCCGTCTGGGTGACCGCGACCATGGGGCCACCCGCGGGCACGGCCTCTGTCCACCACCTGACGGCCGCAGCCACTGCTTCCCGTCCCAGGCCCCTGCCCCAGGCGTCCGGGAGCAGCTGGTAGGAGACCTCGGCGGCGCCTTCGCATCTGTGGTCGGGGCCGATGGCGACCAGACCGACCGCGTGACTGTCGGCCACCCGGACGACGGTCCAGGTTCCTGCTGTCGCCGGGTATGCGGTCTGCCGCGCGGCGACGCGCTCCTCCGAAGCCGGGCCGCCGAGGTAAGCGCGGACCTTGGTGTCGGTCAGCAGTTCGCGTACGAGGGAGGCGTCCTCGACGGTGACCGGTCGCAGGTGGAGACGGTCGGTGCGCAGCTCGGCCGGCCACACGCTCCCCAGGGCGACGTCGACGGAAATCATGGGGCCAGCCTGCCAGGTGCCGACACCACACCGGGTCCGTGCGACAGAACACCGTCCGGCCGGGTTCCTGTCGTTGTCCCGACGGGCGCCCCGCCCAACGAGGGCTGTCCGCTGCCCGACTCGGGCGCGCTGCAGAATCGCCCGGTGGGGGCGGGGGCGTGCGTGGGCCGATGCTGGGCACACCACCGTCGTCCAGGACGAAGCCGGCGAACACCGACCTGTGCCGAGAGACGTTCGGGTACGATCTGGCGGACGCATTTCACCGTGACGCGTGCCTTGCCCGGACCCACCTCCGGGCTCTGGTGAATCCAGCTGCCGCTGGGAGGTGACGCAGCGGTGATGCACGGCGCTTCCATCGTCTTTGACCGCCCTTGCGCACTCGGCGTTTGTCGTGGTGGGACGGCATGACGCAGAGCGTGCAGGAGCTGTCTTGTCATCGAAGAACCTCACCAACCGCCAACAGATCGCACGGGCGCTTAACAAGGCGACGGGCTGCGGATACCAGCGGGCTCTGGAACGCGTCGTCGACGCCGCCGATCGCAACCTGCTGCCCTCGGTCCTGGACGCGGCCGGTCGTGCGGAAGCCGTTCGGATCCTCACCGACCCGGCTGCGATCGCCCCCACCCCGGGATCCCTGCTGGCGAAGGACTACCTGAAGGCCCTGATTGCCGAGTTCCGTCTCCTGGGCTGGGGCGCCGGCCGCCACGAATCAGAGGTGGACTGCTTCGGCCTCAGGGTGTACGCGGGGCCGGTCGCGGGATTGAGCTTGTCCGTGGGACGTGCAGATGACGACGCCGACGGCGATGACCTCGATCCGGACGACCCGGACCAATCAGACCTGACCAAGCCCCTGTACCTGATGGCAACGTGCCCGTCGGGCAACGCGACCGTCGAGGACTTCGAGGACGGCCTCGCGGACTGCTCCACCGAAGCCGTCCGCGTCACTGCGCGACGCATGGACTCCAAGCTCGGCAAGACCCGGCTCCGCCGGGTCCGGGGCGCGGAGGAGTTCTCCACCACGCCGTGTCCGATCTGCGGAGACCGATACCCCGAGCACCATCTGCTGAAGAACTCCCGCAGCGCCGTCCCCGTGTGCCCCGCCTGCATCTTCGATGGCGACCAGGCCTACCGCACCGATCTCCCGTACCTCGCGGTCAAACTCGACCGACTCCTCCACGACGACCTGGCTGCTCCGGCGGGATGGGACGCGGTCGCGGCCGTACTCGCCCTGACCTGCGGCCCCAACCTGGGTGCCCGGCTCGACCGCGCGCTGAAGGAGCGCGGCGGCTGGCCGATCGTCATGGAACGCTGGGGTGAGCCACTGGAGCGGTCCTGGATCTGGCTCCCGCCACCCGCTCACCGGCACGAGGCGTTCACGCACCTCGGCGCCGGCGCGACCCTCGCCGCGCTCGTCGACGCCGTCGACCGCTACGACCCCGCCGCCCGCGCCGCGGCGAAGGCCCTGTGCCGGGAATCCGAAGTGCGCTGGAGGGACGCCCTGTGGCCGGCCGCCATCGCCTATGCCGTGGCCTTCACGACCCAGGGCTATGAGCGCGACCGCCACCGCACACCCTTCCACGTCGTCCAGTCCCTTGGCGACGGGCTCGGACAGACCATGAAGCCGTTCGCCGTCACCGGGGACGCCTCGAACGTCGAGTACGGGCTCGAAGCACTCCTCACGCACCAGCTGTTCCCGATGCTCCTCGGGCACAGCCTCGACGACGAACCCGACGACCCCCGCCGCCGGTACGGAGCGCAGCCCGATGACGACCGCCCCGCCCGGAGTCGAGCCGACGCCCAGCGCACCCACGAGATCGACCGCGCGAACCAGGTCGCTGTCATCCTGGGCAAGATCCCCTTCACTCCGCCCGGCGTCCCGGTCTGGGACGGAGCAGCAGTGGCCGGAGCCGATGCCCAGGGCCTGGGCAGCACCGCGCCCGGGAGCGACCTGTGCCGGGCGGTCCGGGACGAAGCCCGCCAGCAGGCGGCTGAAGCCCTCTACGACCTCGACGGGTGCGAAGCGGTCGACGCCGACCAGGCGTGGGACCGCAACGGCTGGTGGATTCCATCGGACCACGCCCCCCACGCACTGCGCCAGGCACAGCAGTACCTCCCCGCGAAAACGAGGGTGAACGTGCTGTGGTTCGGTCCCGACGGACAGCTTCCCGAACCCGTGCAAATCTGCGTCGACGCCACCAGCGTCCACCCCCACAGCGCCGGACCCCGGGATCTGCCGTGGCTGAGGGTATGGGACGGGCATTCCGAGTTCGGGCTGACGCTGTCCGACATCGCGCTGGTCCGCCGAGCCGGCCCCGGAGACGACCTCACCCAGGTCTGGCCCTCTCCCAGCTCCTCCGACTCCGAGGACGACGTCCCGGTGAAAGAGACGAACTCTGGCACGACGGACGGCCCGCTCCCCACGCTCGATGAACTGTCGCTGCTGACCAACCAGTTCCTGCATCTGGCAGGACACCGGCTCGGCGAGGGCTGGAAGAGCGTCGACGAGAAGGCCTACGCCGCCCACCAGCGCCTTGAGAAGGCCCTCGAAGCCGAATACACGGGATTCGCGGCCACGAGGGTGAAGGTGTGGATCAACCTGTTCGACACCGCGCACCCCTGCCCAAGCGGACAGACCCAGGTCCTGCCCGCGTACGCGCTGACCGGCAAGCCCTACGAGGTGGAATTCGACGTCCACGCCCACGACCCGTCCTGCGGCTGCGGCCAGGAGTACGGCTTCGGCGACTTCGCCGACCGCGTCTGCCAGCTCCTCATCGTTCTGTGCCTGTACGGCGGACTGATCGAGGCCCACCCCATGATCGAGACGGCCACCGCGACGGACGGTCCCAACGACCACGAGGTCGTACTGCGCGACATCGCCTGGGAGGTCGACGGACCCGACACCTACGACTTCCGGGAGGTCCAGCGCCGGGTGATCCGGGACATCACCGACCCGGAATCGGAGCTGAACACCGACACCAACCCGACCTACATCCCGCCGTACATGGCCGCGGACGGGTGGTACCTACCCGAAGGGGGAACCTCGATGATGTTCCACGGCCTCCGGCACGAAGACGAGATGGGCTGACCGCAACGGGCCGCCACGCGCGGACGCCCCACGGACGGCTGGGGCGTCCGCGCGTGGCGGCGGTCAGCTCTGCACCATGGCCTTGAGGGCGCTGAGCGACAGCTCATTCGTGCCGCGGTTGGCCGCGCTGCTCTGGGTCCAGTTGAGGATCGCGGGATGTGCGTCCTCGGGCGAATACGACGTGCCGACGGCGGTGTTCTGGCCGTCCGTTTCGGCGAGCTGGGTGAGGTAGGCGGCCAGGGTGTGCGGGCCTCCGCCGCCGTAGCCGACGCCGTACCCGTGGCCCTCGCGCTGCGGGAGGATCGACAGGTCCCCCTTCTCCGTCCGCGCCCAGAACAGGCTGCGGCCGGTGTGGAAGCTGCTGAAGGTGTCGCCAGGGCGCAGGGCGAGAGGAGCGAACGTCTTGTAGCTCCACTGGTCCGTGCCGCCCTCGCCGCGGTGCTTGAAGTGCTTGCCGACGACGGGCAGCCCGAACTCGGGGTCGTAAAAGGTCCGGCGGCACACGCAGCCCGAGCCGGAGATCGCCGACGGGCTGCTGGGGTCCTCCGTGACGCACGGGTGGAACAGAGTCGGGATATGCGTCGACTCCACCAGCGTGCAGTGCAGCGCGTTCGGCTCGCACCGCACCAGCCTGCCGAGCCACTCCTGGAAGTGCAGTGTCACGGTCTGCTGCGCCTCGATGTCCAGCTCCGCGTTCAGCGACGACGAGGCGATGCCGAGGCGCGCCTCGGTGTAGAGGACGAAGTGCATGAAGCCGTTCGTCGGGTCGGTCAGGTTCAGGTCGACTGGCTCGTAGGGCAACGTGGCGCTCCAATACGGGCTGGGGACGGCTCGGGCGGCGGGGTCAGGAGAGGCGGTGTTCGGGGCGCAGGACCAGGCCGCGGTCGAGGAACTGCGCGGTGTCGTCCGGTCCGAGTCCGAGAGCGCGGGCGACTTCCGTGCCTTCGTCGTCGCGGACGAAGGCCAGCAGGATCTTGCGGCTGGCGGGGTCGGCCATGGTCCGGCGGGCGGCTTCGACGGTGTGGGCGACGCAGCCGGTGGTGCCGTCTTCGACCACGTCCCGCCGCCGGGCGTTGTCGTCCCAGACGTTGAGCTGGAGATTGGCGCCCTCCGTGGAGCAGTCCTCCTTGGAGTCCGCACCGAGCACGCACCGCCCGAGCATCGCGGCGTGGGCGTGACGCTGGAGGTAGACGGCTGTGCCCAGGAGCCGGTCGACTTCCTTCTCCGTGTTCTCCCGTGCCTTCTCGGGGCTGACGAGCGAGGTCTTCGGGTCGTAGGGCTGCACCCTGATCTTCAGCGCCGCCAGGCTGCGGGCGAGGTCGTCGGCGACGCCGAGCAGGCCCACCAGGTTCACGTCGCCGCGCTGGCGGGGCGGGGGCAGTTCTTCGGGGTAGCTCGCCAGCGGTTCCAGCGGTTCGTGCAGGTCGGTCAAGGTTCCTCCCGTGCCAGGTACCAACGCCCTGATTCTCAGTCGCGGTTGCCCGCGCTCGCGGGTGAAGTCGCAGATCGGCCACATCTGGCCGGTTGGCACCCCTTGGCGGCCGTGCCCCCTCCGCTTCGAGGGCGTCGGCTTCCTCGAGGTGCGGATGCGGTGCGACACAATGAGGCTTCAGCGGGTCCGGGCGCGGCCGAACAGCAGCCGGTCGGCCGCGAGCGACGCATCCAGGTACGTGTCGACCCGCGTGGCGTCGGCGGACTGCGGCAGCGGATCCAGTCCCAGGAGCAGGAGCGCCTCACCGTTGCGTGCGACCAGTTCCGTCCAGGGGCGGCGGGTGGGCAGCCGCAGCCGGCGGGAGACTCCGGGCACGTGCATCAGCACCTGGTCGCCGACGATCTGCAGGCAGCGCTCCAGCTTCGGGACAACCTCCCGGGCGCCGGCCAGGCCACCCAGGCTGGCGGACAGCCGCCTCATCCGGGACTCGGCTGTCTCGGCGGTGCCCGGGCCGACCAAGGCGGGGGCTTGGGTGATCAGGATGTGCGCGGCTTCCTGACCATCCGGGCGAGTGCCGGGCCACGTCCACGCGGCAAGAGACACCAGCAGCCGCAGATCAGGGCCAGGTGAGGCGAGCAGGACACTCATGCTGTCGTGCCCCCCGCGGCCTTGAAGCAGCACCAGACGATCTTCCCGGACGGGGTGCGGTCCTGAACTCCCCAGCCGTCGGCAAGCGCGTTCACCAGGATCAGCCCGCGTCCAGAGGTGTCCGTGTCGGCGGCCTGCCGGGCCTCGGGGCGCTGACGGCGGCTGTCGTGCACTTCCATGCGCACCGCTTCTTCCTCGGCGGCGAGTTTGACCAGGAAGCCGTGACCGGGCACGGTTCCATGGACCACGGCGTTGGTGGCGAGTTCCGAAACGCAGAGCCGGATGTCCTCGACACGGTCCGGCAGGTCCCATTCGGCCAGGGCCTCGGTGGTGAAGGTTCTCGCCTGGCTAATCGAGTCGGGCCGGGCGTCGAAGAACCGTTGGGTCGTTTTGGCCATCATGGTCCTCATGACTCGGCGTCCAGGACGCGGGTGGTGCGGGGGTGGCGTCGGACAGGGCCGCTTCGGGAGACGGCGTGGTGGGTGGTCCGGGGCGTGCGGACCAGCAGCAGCCGTGAGCCGGCCGCCTCGATCCGCCGCCCGCGTTCAGCGGCTATGGTCTTCGGTCCCAGGTGCGACATGGCCGGGGCGATCACGCCGTAGACGTCCGGCAGCGCGAGCACGTCCAGCAGCCCGGTGAACGCCGCTGAGGCGGGCCCGGCCGTGGCGTCGCGGTCGCTGAAGACGCCGGACAGCTGCAGTTCGTGGGTGCGGCAGTACTCGGCGAGCGAGCCGACCAGAGCGTCCTGCCGTGCTCGGGAGACCCGCACCAGCCGCAGGAAGCCGTAGACGACCGGGCTGTTGACCGGGCGCTGCTCGGTGAGGGGTTCCATGCTGGGGACCGTCCAAGATGCTCGACAAAGAGGTGGCGTTCCGAGCGTGGCCGCTCCCCAAGTCGTCGCCAACTACCAGGCGTTCTACTTCCGTTCCACTTCCGTCCCGCCGACTGTGCGGACCGTGCTTCGATGACGGGTGGAAGGGAGTGACAACGCGTGGCGACCGTGCACCACTGGACCGGCCTGGAGGCCAAGGCTCTGCGGGGCGCTCTGCGCCTGAGCGTGCGGGCCTTCGCCCAGCAGCTCGGCCTGGCCGTCGCGACCGTGTCCAAGTGGGAGAGCAAGCTCGCCGGCATCGAGCCCCGGCCGGACACCCAGGCCATCCTGGACACCGCCCTCAGCCGCGCGGACGCCGCCGTCCACCTGCGGTTCGAGACGATCCTGTCCGAGATGACCAGCACCGGGCCGAGCACCGGCGGGCACCGCGTCACCGCCTCCGGCCCCCGGGCCTGGGAGTACGAGAGCTGGGCCGACGACCTCGACCGCGTCGTGGTTGCCCTGTCCCGGCAGAACTTCACCTTCGCCGACAGCCTCCTGAACCGGTGGCTCACCCGGTTCAGAGCCTCCGACCTCGACGAGAAGGGCCTGTACCTCTTCGCCCGGTCCACCGCTCTGCTCGGCGACCTCAAACGCGACCAGGGCGCAGTCCTCGGCCCGCTCTCCGCCCGCCGCTCCTACGCCGACGCCCGCGCCATCTTCACCCAGCTCGACATCCCCCGCCGCGTCGCCCAGCTCGACCTCTCCCTCGCGGTCGTCACCGAGATGTCCGGCAAGCTGGAGCTCGCCGCCCGCCACTACGAAACCCTCGCCGTCGACGACCGGCTCTCCCGCCGCGACCGCGCCCGCGCGAAGCTGTGGGTGGGCACCTCGCTGAGCAAGGATGGCCAGCACGACTACGCGACCCGCGTCATGCAGGCCGCCACCCGCGAATTCGAAGACCTGACCGAACCGGACGACTGGTCGGTGGCCCACCAGAAACTCGCCCTCGCCCGCCGCGGCGCCGGCGACCTCACCCAGGCCCTGCACTTCATCGACATCGCCCGCAGCAGCGGAACCACCGAATCACCGATGCAACGCGTACGACTGGACACCGCTCATGGCCACATCCTGCTCTCCGATCCGGCGACCCGGGATGATGGACACCTCGTCCTCGACCAGGCCGCCCGGCAGGCCGCGCAGTACGGACTCGTGCACCAGCTGCGCAGCATCGAGGGCATCAAGGCCATGAGCGAGGGGCCGGCCGGCCCCCGGCGACGGTGACCAGGGAGAACACACGCGTGAGCGACAACCAGCAGGCCATCACCGAAGACCAGTGGCGCCAGGCTGCGCTGATCTGGGACTACCACCAGATGCACCACGAGCTGCGCCCCGTCGACGTGGCGATCGGGCTGGGCAGCCACGACCTCGGCGTCGCCTCACATGCCGCCGAGCTGTACCGTTCCGGTCTCTTTCCGACCTTGGTGTTCACCGGCGGCAACAGCCCCACCACCGCCAAGGTCTTCCCCCGCGGCGAGGCCGTCCACTACCGCGAGCACGCCATCGAGCTTGGTGTCCCCGCCGAGGCGATCCTGCTCGAGCCGAACGCGGCGAACACCGGGCAGAACATCACCCTCTCCCGCGAGGTCCTCGCCGCTGTCGGCATCCATCCCAAGACGGTGCTGCTGGTCTCCAAGCCCTACATGGAAAGGCGGTCGTTCGCGACCGCCCGCCGGCTGTGGCCCGACGTCGACATCCTGTGCGCGTCGGAGCCGCTGGAGTTCGACGACTACCTGAAGTCCATCGGCGACGAGAAGCTCGTCCTGGACATGCTCGTCGGTGACCTCCAGCGGGTCATCGAGTATCCGAAGCTCGGCTTCGCCATCGAGCAGGAGGTCCTGGAGGACGTGCATGCCGCATACGAGTCCCTCATCCGCGACGGCTTCACCAGCCGCCTCATCTCGTGACCTGCCCGCCCCGGGCGGGCTGTGCGCGATCCACCAGCCGAACCTCTTTCCCCGGCTGACCACGCTGGCCAAGCTGTTCGCGGCGGACTACTGGATCGTCCTGGACGACGTGCAGTTCACCCGCCGCGACTACCAGCACCGAGCCCGCCTCGCTGGCCTCGACGATCCGGCCCGCCAACAGTGGCTGACCATCCCCACCCACCTGCCCAGCGGGCGGTCCACCCTCATCCGGGACGCGCTGATCGACGAAGCGGCTCTCGCGCGCCGCAGGACCGAGAGCATGCTGCGCCAGCACTATGGGAGCAGCCCCCACTGGCCTGCCCTCGGCGGGGCCCTGGGCCCGGTGCTGGACGCCTTTAGCACCGGGCGGACCGCGACGGTCGCCGAGATATCCACCCGCCTCCTGCTGGCCCTTCTCGGCTGGCCGGGACGAATCCTCACCAGCAGCGATCTGCCCGCCCGGCCGGGCCGCTCCCAGCGGCTAGCCGACCTTGCCGCCGCGACCGGTGCCCGCGCGTACCTGTGTGGGACCGGCGGCATGACCTATCTCGACCCCGCTCCGTTCGCGGAACAGGACATTGCCGTGGCGTCGTTCCAGCCGCCGGCGACCGGGATCTGGTCTACCGGTCGCCGAATCAGCGCGCTCTGGGCGCTGTCCGCGCTCGGCCCGCAGGCCGTGGCTGCCCGCTTCCACACACTCGCCGCAGCGCCACAGGCGATGTTGAAGACCGTGGCCCGGCCGCGGCCGCCACTTCCTCGAGCAAGGGATGTACCCCTGAAGGTCCGTCGTGGCTCGCCGCAGGCACGCCACGTGAACGGGCGCTAGATGTGCGACTTCCGCACCGAGTGCCATGCCGCCCCGGCCAGAGCCCGCGCCGACCGGAGCAACGAGAGCTGTTCCTGCTGGCGGTACAGGTTCCAGTTGTACGGGACGAGGCTCAGCTTGTTCGATGAGAGCGATCCGGCCCGCTGCGCCCGGTACACCGCCAAGGGTTCCCGCAGCGCCCGCGCGGGGGTCCCGTCTCGCATGATCGACAGCCAAAGCGCGTAGTCCTGGCGTTTCGGCATGTCCGGCATCAGCCTGGTTCCGACCACCCTGCGGTCGTACATGGCAGTCAGGGCGCCGATGTGGTCATGGACCAGCATCGCGCGGTAGTCCACGCGCTCCGGCGCCCACACCACACGCCCGTTCGGGACGAAGTCGGCGGCCTCGCCCGCGTACTGGGCGTCCATCTTGTAGTACGAGGTGAACGTGAGGGGCGTCCCGGCCGTCGCGGCGAAGGCAAGCTGCTTCTCGACCTTCGTCGGGAGCCACATGTCGTCGCTGTCGAGGAAGGCGATGTAGTCACCCCGGGCCCGCGCGATGGCAAGGTTCCGGGCCCGGGCCGCGCCCCCCTGCCGGACCGCCGCCTCCGGCAGGACGCGCTCGTCCTGCCGGGCCAACTCTCTCAGCAGATCCATCGAGTCGTCCGAGGACGCGTCGTCCGTGATCAGCAGTTCGACATCGGTGTGGGTCTGCGCCAGCACCGACCGGACTGAAGGCCCGAGTGTGGCTGCCGAATTGTGCACCGGCATCACCACAGAAACCAGCGGCACAGCCGCTCCTTACCCAGATTCGAGTCGTCATGGAGGTTGTTGTCGCCGGCCAAGGCTACGTGGGACTGACGCTCGCCGTGCGCGCCGCCGAGGTGGGCCATTGCCTCCGGCAGCGGCCCAGCGACCTCGTGCCCCCGGGTGCAGATCGTCATGACGTCCGCAGTCACTACCTCGCTCCGCGTCGACACCGCGCGGGACCACACCCTGTCGCGCAGCGTGGACGAAGTCATCGGTTGGGTCTTCAGCCTCTCCTACTCCAGTCCCGCCCAACTCGGCGGGAAGAAGGCCGTTTTCGAGCAGGACCTGCCGTCAGCCTGTAGCGACGCTGCGAGTGCGAGGAGCAGTCGTGTATTGGCTGCCTGGTCATAGCTCAGGTCGACGGCCTGTCGTGGCAGGCGGTTCAGGCGCTGAAGGACTTCGAGACGGGCCTTGGGTGTTCCCGCATTGTTTCCGTCGATGAAGCCGAAGAGGTCGGGGTAGCGCTCCTCGTCCGAGGTCACGAAGACGCTGGTGGTGACTTCGGCGCTGCGATCGTCGTTCACGCGGGCCGGGGCACTGGGGGAGGAGACGATGCGTGGGAGAAGAACCTCAGCTGCGATGCCCGTGGTGGCCAGGGGCAGCCCGAACCAGCGGGTGAGCTGCTCGGGCCAGATATGTGCCTTCAACTCTCGGCCGGAGGCGGACGTCAAGGCGCCGGGGCGGCCGGTGGTGAGAGCGTCGGTGACTCGCTGGTCCTGGGTGGGGTGAGGTAGTTCGCCGGTCTGGAGGTGGGCGCGGGCGGAGTCGGCGAGGTGGAGCGCGTGGAGTAGTCCGAGGCCTACTGCGGCTGCGGCGGGCCACGGCAGGAGGTCGAGGCTGCCGGAGGTGTTGGGACGGGCGAAGCAGCAGTCGTTGGCGAGGAGTTCGGCGCCGGTGGAGGCCAGGGTGAGCGCGGTCGTCGTCTTGCCTGCGCCGGAGTCACCCAGGGTGAGCAGGGCGTGTCCGCCGGGAAGTACCGCGGCGGAGGCGTGAAGCAGGACCCACCCAGCGGCGATGAGTCGGGCTCGCATCATCTCGCGGGCGAAGCGCGTGGTGGCGGTCGCCAGCCGTGTGGGTCGGCCCGGGCGGGCGGTCGGCTGGAGGGCTTGTCGGCTGCTGATCTGCAGGTGCTGCTCGTCGGGGTTGTACCGGAAGGCGATGACGGGGTCGGTCAGGGTGTGCGCGGTGACGGTGTTGTCGAGGTGGCGCGTGTAGCCGATGGGTTCTCGGGCGAAGACGGCGTGGTGGGTGTGGGCCATGGCGGCGGGGGCCTGGTCGTCACTGTCGATGACGGTGACCACCGGGCCGTGGACGACGGTGGTGTCCTGGGTCGGCGAGGCATTCCAGTAGCGGCCGAAGTATGTGGTCGCCCAGTCGGTGACGCCGGGTGTGTTGGAGCGGATGGTGACGGTCTGCTGGCCGGCGGTCAGGGAGAGGGTGTGCATCACGGCGGGGCCTTCCGGTCGGCCCGGCAGGCGGCCGGGGCGGGGCAGGGGCGGCTATGCGCTGGGCCGGGACGCGTTAGAGGCGGTGAGATCGTGCGGTGCCCTCTCGCGCAGGATCTCGGCAAGCCGTGCGATTCGGCGCAGCGGCACGAGGTCGGGTGCGGGTGGGGGCGTGTCGGCGAACAGGAGTGTGGCTGCGTGGCGTACTGAGGTCTGGAGCGGGGAGTCAGCGAGGACTTCGTCGTGCAGGACGGCTCCGTCGCGCACCGCGGTGATCCGGTGGTGGTTGCGTTCGAGCTGCCAGCCGGCGGGGGCGGTAACGGGTTCGAGATGGAGGGTGAAACGGGTACGGCCGGCGTGGACGGTGATGTGGCGGTAGCGGTCGTCGGCCGCGCGCAGGCCCTGGCGCCAGGGCGGGCGGGGTGCGGGGGCGATGTCGTCGGCCTGGCCTGGACCGAGGATCGAGGACGTCAGTTCCAGCCGCATGCCGCCCTGGGTCCCAGGGTGGGGCAGGTCGGTGCGCTCGGTCAGGGCGGCGACGAAGAGGCGCGGGTCGTAGACCGGCTCGGTTGTGGTGGTGGCCGGGTCGGAGGCCAGGTAGTGCTCCCATGCCGGTGCGGGCAGGATGCCGCGGGTGACGGCGAGCATGTGGAGCCATTCGTAGCCGAGCACGCCGTAGTCGCGGTCGATGAAGCGGCCGGAGGCGCTGTCGGGGCGCCGGTCCTTGGTGAAGACCACCGAGACCTTGTCGAGGGGGGCGCCGGGTTCGAGCGTGGCGATGAGCTCGGTGAACGCGGGCAGTGTGGTGGAGTGCCGGTACTGGTCGTTGACGACGATCCGGGCGGCGGGGTGTTCGGCCAGCAGGCGCGTGAAGGCGTCGATCTCGTGCCCGCGGCAGGCCGGCTTTTCCATCAGGACGCGGGCGGCCGGGTTGTGGGCGAGCACAGCGCGCAGGACGGGCAGGTGCTCGGCGGTGGGGCAACAGATCGACCACAGGTCGATGTCCGCGGCCACCGCCTCGGGCAGTTCGCTGACCTGGTGGGGGAAGCTGCGCAGCGAGGCGGGCAGGTCCTGGTGCTTGGGGTCGATGACGGCCGGGGTGGCACCAAGGGCGGTGAGGATTTCGGTGTGCAGGCGTCCGGCGACGCCGTATCCCACGATCGCTGCCCGCCGTAGTACAGCCTGAGCACCCTCGCCCGTCGGGCCGGTGGGTTTCGCGGCCGGCTGGCCGGTGGCGCCCGGGGCCGCGTACAGGTCGTAGTAGGCGTCCCACAGTCCGGCGTCGGTGATGGCAGCGTCGGCCGGGGCGGTGTGGAGCCCGGCCGGTACGCGGCCGGGGTCGGCGCACAGGGCGGCTGCGGCGATGAGGGTGCCGGCGCGGTAGGCGTCGTATCCCTGGCTGGGGATTGAGTCGGCCTCGAAGAGGTTCATGGAGCGGCCGTTGCCCAGCACGGTGACCGTCCGGCCGCCGGGGAGGCCAAAGCGCAGGCCCACGCCGGGGATTTCGGTGGCGTCGGCGCGGTGGGGGCCTTCGGTCAGGGCGGAGAAGTCGCGGGTGGCGAACGGGGCGAGGAACACGCCGTCGGGCAGGGCGGCCAGGTCGGTGTCGGTCAGGGCGAGTTCGCCGGTGGTGCCGATGATGAGGAACGGGTGGGAGGCGGCCAGGGCCTGGCCGGCGGTGCGGTAGGTGGTGAAGCCGTTCTCGGCGGCGTCGATGAGGGCGATCAGGTCCGTGTCGACGATGTCGACGCGGCAGCCCAGGTCGCGTAACTGTGCGGCGAGGCGGGAGCCGAGGGTGCCGTGGCCCAGGAGCAGGATCTGACGGCCGATGATCTTTCGGTCAGATAGCAGTGCGCGCAGCCTGCGAAGGCAGGAGTCGGCGATCTCGCGGTACCCCAGGCGGGACTTGACCTGGGAGCGGGCCATGTTCAGCACGGGGATCGCGAGTGGGCCGGCGGCGGCGATGCGCTTGATGCCGCTGACGGTCAGCTCCAGCGCGGCGTCCACAGTGCGGGGCGCGCCGAGTGCGCCGTAGCCGCGGGCCAGCAGTCCGCCGTCGTCGACGACCAGAACCCGCCGGCCGGCCGCGTGCGCGGTGTCGAGAAAGGTGTCGATGTCGGCGCCGACCCGTGCGAGCTGGACCTGGTGGGCTTCGGGGTCGTTGATGGCCGTGTTGTCCAGGACGTCGCTGCGGTACCCGCGTGCCAGGAAGGTGGCGTGGACCCGGTCCCGGTTCCAGGTCCGGTCGCCTTTGTCCAGGGTGAAGATCCACTCGGTGGGGATGCCGGCGCGTTCCATCGCGAGGACGAAGCCGGTGCTGTGCTCCAGGTAGTGATCGCGGAAGAGCAGCGCCCAGTCCTCGAAGGCCGGGTGGGGACGGCTGTAGTGCTCCAGCAGCGGCATGGCGGCCCAGATGCCGTCCAGTTCGCTGCGGGTGTAGGGCAGCACGCGGGCGGCGATCGCGTCGTGGAGCTCGGCGGCGAGCTGGCTCCCGCCGGGGTGCGGGTCGATCAGGATGTCCACGGCGGCCGGCGGCGGCACCTGGAAGCCCAGGGTGCGTGGCGCCTGCGGCGGCACACTCCTGAAGCGCACGGTGACCAGGGTGCGCGAGCTCGCTGGGGCGGTGAGCCGGAGCGAGCCGGGCTCCTCGTGCGCGCAGTCCAGCTGGTGGCGCGCGGCCAGCGCCCTCGCGGCGGCGGTGACCGCCTCGCCGCTGATCGGTCCGCGCAGGACCGCCCACTGGTCCCCAGATATGGCCGTCGTGATCATCCCCACTCCCTCTCTTCGTCGTCCGCCCCGGCGGGGCGGACGCGGTCAACGGTGGTGCGCCGCCTGGGTCAGGGCGCTCTCGACGTCGCCGAGGTGATCCAGCAGGCGCTTGGCCGCGGCGTGCCGCAGGAGCCAGAACTGGTCCAGGTCCTCCTGGATCAGGCCTGGCTTGAGGTAGTGCTGCTTGACGCCGTAGAGGCTGGTCAGCAGCTGGAGCAGCGCCACCCGCGCGCAGGCCGTCACGTCGTGCGCCGGCAGGTTCGGGTTGGTCTGAAGGTAGGCGCCGACCAGGTTCACCCCAGCGGCGATCCAGTCCTCGTCCAGGACGACCGTGCGCGGGTCGAACGCGATCCGGCCCAGCTCGTAGGCGACCAGGAACGGGTCGGGGGGCAGGAAGTCCAGCACGGCGGTGAGCTCGTCGCCCTGGAACAGCAGGTTGACGGCGGAGTAGTCGCCGTGCAGGACCTGGGTGCTCAGAGGCGGAAGGCCGGCCAGGAGCTCGGGGATCCGGGGCAGCACCGCGCGCCGCTCGGCCAGGGTCCGCAGCGCCTGCTCGTCGAACTCATCACGCTGGGCCCGCTCGCCCGCGATACCCAGCAGCTTGCCGGTGGTGGCGTCCAGCTTGTCCAGGTCCGGGTTCATCCACTTCTCCAGCCGGGCCGACGGGCCGGATCCGGCCGGGTGGTCGGCGAACGCAGTGTGGATGCGGCCCAGCGCATGACCGGCGGCGCGTTGCTGGGCAGGGCTCAGACCGTCCTCGACGACCACGCCAGGGACCCACTCCCACACCGAGACGGCGATCCCGCCTCGCCGTACGACAGTGTCGCCGTCGGTCGAGGGCCGCACGGCGGCGACCGGCACCTGGTGCAGGCCGGCCAGCTGCGTCTGGTCGACCGCGGCCTGCTCGGCCCCCAGGTCGGTCTCGCCGCCCTGGTAGTGCTTGACGAAGAGCACCTGGTTGCCGATGCGGGCGCGGTAGTTGACGGTGACCTGGCCGACCGGCAGCCGCTCCAGCTCGATGCTGGTCAGGCCGTAGGCGCTGGCCAGCACCGCGGTGAGTTCAGACTGCGCTTGCGGGTCCAACACGACCCCTCCTGTAACTTCTCGTGATCGGGTGAACACCCTATGGCCTGCACGGGGGTGGCCCGACGCGCTGCGCCCACTCGCGGCAGGCATCCCCGTAGCGGCTCAAGCACGCCTGGGGCGTGCGGGGTTGGCCGGTCCACTCCACGGCGACCTCCATGTGCTGGCCGTCGGCGATCCGCCTCCGGGCCCGCCCGGCGACCAGGTTCCGGCCCGCAGCGTCCAGGCCGGTGCCGTCGTCGGACAGGTGCAGCACCCGGGTGAAGTGGAGGACCCGTTCCAGCGCGGTGTCCGCATCGCCGCTCGCCGCCAGCCGGGCGGCGGCGAGCTGGGTGGTGTCGGCGAGCAGCCGCAGCTGCGGCCACCGCCCCATCATCTCCTCCAGGGCGTCCAGCGCTTCGGGGGCGAGCCAGCCGGGGTGGTGGAGCTCGACCAGCAGCGGCAGCCGGGCCTGCGGCAGCCGGGAGCCGAGCATCGCCTCCAGCAACGGACCCTCCGGCACGGTGCGGCCCAGTAGCCTCACCCACCCGGCGCCGAGCGCGACGGCCGCGGCCGCCAGGCGCTCCAACTCGGTGCGGGCCCTCGCCCGCTCGGATGCGGCGAGGTCGAACAGGTCGGCCAGGTCCAGGTCGGCCGTCACCCCGGTGACCGGCACCCACCGCTGCGCCGCCCGCCGCCAGTGTGCGAGCACGTCAGGGGTCTGCCGGGCCAGGTCGCAGCCGCGCGGTCCGCCCCGCAGATGCACGAAGGGAACTCCCTGCTCGACGGCCCACTCCAGCAGCTCAGGCACGCCCAGGCCTCGCACGCCGATGCTGTACAGCCCAACACCGCCGGGCGCGGTCACGGCGTCCTCCAGTCCAGCAGCAGGACCGGTTCGGTCGGCCGGCCGGGTGCATCGAGCAGCGCGAGCAGTTCCGGCGCGAGTGCGCCGGGCACCGTGCGGCACCACGCGTCGGCGAGGGCGGGATCGAGGTTCCCGGCGAGCCAGAGCGCCACCGTCGTGAAGGCGTCCTGGTACGCGCCGTCTGCCGCCGGAGCCAGCTCGTGCATGCCCACCACCGTCCAGCCGCCCCGGTGCACCTGAAGCGCCGGGAGAACGTCGCCGGGCCCGGGGGTGCCGAGCAGTCCGAGGACGCCTCCGGGCGCGGTCAGTCCCGCCGCGCACGACGGAGTGCTGGCCGCGTCGATGACCAATTGCCCGCGCTCGGCACCGTCCGGCGGCACGCACCGTACCCCGGGGGCGCGGCCGATCGGGGCGTGCCGGCGTGAGGTCACCACCGTGATCCGGGTGGCGCCGCGGCGGCACAGCTCCAGTACACAGCCCACCGCGACCGGTCCGGACCCGACGACCACCGCGTCATCCAGCCCGGCGGCGGGCGCCCGGTCAAGGCCCAGGCTCGCCATCTGCTGGAACCGGGCCAGTGCCACCAGGCGCGGCGTCATCCCCGGCGGGGCCGTCACCGCCCCGGGGCAGGCCGGGTCGAAGGCGGCGCCGTGCGGCACCGGGGCCAGCACCCAGCCCGCGGTGGGATCGGTCCGGCCGAGGGTCATGTAGCCGGCCTCGCGGTCCGCGCCGGCCAGGTGCCGGCGCTCGGTTCCGGGGCTGATCACGCTGAACTGGCCGGCCACCAGGCCTGGTCCGGGCACGGCCGCGGGCAGGAGACGTGCTCGTCCTTTGCCGACCCGCACCCGGGCTCCGGCGTACCGGCGCGGCGCGGGCTTCTCCCTCGACATCAGTTGACCTCCGCAGTCTGTGCAGGTGCGCCGGTGCGGGCCAGGTCCTCGATCCGGTCGGCGATCACGTCCGGGGCACCCCACACCGCGTGCAGCCGGATCGCGCCGGCCAGTTCCCGCACCCGCTCCAGGCGGTGCGAGGCGGCCGCAGAGTCTTCCAACTGACGGAGCACGATCGCATGTTCGTCGAGCAGCCGCTCCAGCAGGTGACCGCTGGCCCGCCACCACACGTTCACCGCCGTGTGAGCGTCGAGCACCTCGACCATCCCCGCACCGGCGGCAGGGTCCCCGTCCACGTCCACCACTGCCGCGACCGAGACCCCTCCAGCGCCCAGGTCGAGCGGCAGCGGCTCCCACAGACCCGGCAGCAGGCTCAAGTCCACCCGGTCGGGGCCGCCTGCCGCCAGCTCAAGGCCGGGGAACCAGCGGCGCGTCGGCACGCGCCGGGCGAGGAACGCGGCCGTGCCACCCAGCACCCGGGGCTGCCCGCCGCGCGAGGAACACTCCACCAGCGCCACGTCACCGGCCAGCACCCGCCAGTCCCGGCGCACCAGGGCCAGCGCGGCAAGCGTCTTGCCCGCGCCGTGCCCGCCGAGCAGCACCGCGACCCGGCCGTCGACCGGACGCTGGACTGCCACGGCATGCACGCACAGCGTGCCGCGGGAGAGGTGCAGCAGATGCAGATGGGCGTTCAGCAACCGGCGCGCGTCCCCATCCGCCACGCCGGCCGGCAGCCGAACCGTCACCGGACCGGCGCCGGCCCGCAGGCCGGCCGGCAGCACGCCGGGGAGATGCGGCGCGATCGACTCCCACCGCCGCTCCAGCGTCGCATCGGCGTCCACCACCAGGCTCCGACCCGCACTCACGACCTCGTAGACGCCACGGCCGATCGTGTTCACCGGCCTCTCCCCAGCCCGGAGACGACACCTTCCACGGCCTGCCAGACGGGCGCCTGCGGCAGCCGCTCCACGGCCACGCGCAGGACCGCGGCGGGCACCCCGGCCAACAGCCCCGCAAGTGGCGCTGCCCCGGCGGCCTGGTCCGCCAGCCGCGGCCCGCCCATCAACCCCAGCGGATCACTCACGTACAGCAGTTGCTGCGGGACGTCCGCTGCCCCGGCAACTGCCCGATCCAGCGTCTGTGCGTCCGCCGCCTCCGCCCGGACGCCCGCCTCAGCCGCTCCGCTGCCGTCCACGATCACCACTGCGCCCAGGGGAGCAGGCGGCGAGTACTCGACGCCGAGCGTCGCACGGTGCTGCGCCGGAGTGAACAGCACCCGTTCGCGCACCACACCGGCCACGACCCGGCGCTCGCGCCGACCGGCGGCATCACCGGCGAGTTGCGCGGGGACCGCGACGCGGGTCGGCCACCCGACCACCGTCCCGCTCGGGCCGATCAGCACCAGGTCGTCCGCGAGGAACCGTGCCCCCAGGTTCCGCACCGCCCGGTGAGCGAGCGTCGACTTGCCGCCGTGTCTGCCCGCCAGGAACACCAGCGCCCTGCCGTCGACGGCGACCGCCGAGGCATGCAGCATTCGCCACCCCGATCCCAGCAAACGGGACGCGAAGAACACCCTCGCCAGATAGTCCGCCCACCGCAGCCCGACCCCGTCGCCCGGCCTCACCAGCAACCGTGTCACACGCTGTCGCGCGTCGACCTCCATCACCACCGGCCGCGCGCCCCGTTGGTAGGCCGCCACCAGCCGCATCACACCGTCGTCCATGCCCACCACGGCCAGCCGGCGTCCCCCGTAGGGAAGTTCGAGGAGCAGCCGGCCCTGGAACAGATCGCCCTCATCACCGACTCCCGTGCGGTGCTCTTCCACCCTCAGCGTCCACTGCACCGCCGCAGCCGGCTCGACCGCGGAGCATGCCGGGACGAGCATGCCCATGACGGCATGGAGAACCTCGGCGTTCGGCGTCAGGATGCGTAACGAGATGCCGTCCAGCTGAAGAGCACCGTGGCCATCCCGCCCAGTGGCCCCTGCCACGCGATCACCGTGCACAACGTCAGCCACCATCAGCCCTGCCCTCCCGCCGAAACACCGTCGCGGACCATCCGCGCGGCCGTGCCACCGAGCCGATTACAGGTCAACGGGCTCTGCTCGCACCAGTGTTCGCATGTCATCCCCCTGTCATCCCGCCAAGGGCAAAACAGCGCGGCGGACCATGCCTGGATGCTTCGATGAGGTGGTGGACGAACTCATCCGGCATCCTCTGGCGTACGCGCGGTGGCTGCACGGTTGGTCCCAGACGGAGCTCGCCCGGCGCGTGAAGGAAGCAGCGCGCCGCCGCGACCGCCGGGCAGGCACCAGCCGCCAGCGCGTTTCCCTGTGGGAGACGAGCGTCACGCCGGACGAATTCTCCCAAGACCTCCTGGCAGACGTCTTCGAGGTCCCCCATGACCGCGTGACCGCTCTGGGCTGGCCGCACTGGCTGCCCGGCCAGGAAACGCCCGCTCCCCTCGGCACCGGGCTCACCATCACCGTCCTGAGAAAGGCCGCGCAGATGGCCGTCGACCGTCGCACCTTCCTGACCTACACACCGGCCGCCCTCAGCGCACTCGCACTCCAGTGGGCCACGATCGACCCAGCCCTGGCCGCCGGCGCTACCAACGGGCGACCGGTGGACCCCGCGTTTGTCGACTGGCTGGAGAAGACCGCCCGCGATCTCACCAGCCTGCCGACCGCACACCGCCAGCACACCGGCGCCCTGTTGGACGGGCACCTGATGACCGTCGTCGATCTCCTCGAACACGGCAGCTACAGCAGCAACCTGGAGACCCGGCTGCACGCACTCGCCGCCGGCCTCAGCCAGACCATCGGCTGGCACCGCTTCGACCACGAGCACCACGCCGCGGCCAACCGGTATTGGCACGCCGCCGTCCACGCCGCCCACCAGGCCGGGGACACCGATATGGGAGCCGGCGCACTTTCGGACATCGCCTATCAGAACATCTGGCTCGGCCAGCCCCGAGCCGCCGCCGAGGGCCTGGAACACGCCCTCTCCCGCACCACCAACCCGACCGCCCGGTCCTTGCTGTTCCTGCGCAAAGCACGGGCCCACGCCATGCTTCAGGAGTCCAGGGCCTGCTACCGCGACCTCGCCCAGGCCGAGAAGTCCCTGAACTCGGCAACCGATGCGGCACCGCGCTGGTGCGCCTGGATGAGTCCGGCCGACCTGGCGGTGGACACCGGCAGATGCCTGATCGACTTGAGGCAGCCCCAGCGCGCCCACGAGCAGATCAGTCAAGGACTCGCCCTGCTGCCCCAGGCACGGGACAAGACCAAGGCGGTGTTCCTCGCGTACGAGGCGGAAAGCCTGCTCGCCCACGGAGATGTCACCCAGGCCGCCGAGCTTGCTCGCGACTCTCTGAGCCTCGCCCAGCAGATCGGCGCCTCCCGCTGCGTTCAGCAGATCCGCGACTTGTCCACCACCTTTGACCCGCTGAGTTCCGACCACAGTGTTGAACGCTTGTTGCATGACGTTGCCCTGGCGCACTGAGTCCGCGGTGGACCGGTCTGCGCTTCGGCTGCCGACTACGCCCGGCATGTGAAGGGCGCCCCGCTCAGAAGGCAGTGCGGGTTTCGCTGCGGGAATCACCCACGGGAACGTGCTCGTCGTAGAGGCCGGCTCGGGCGATGCGACGCCACGGGCGGGCGTGGCGCATCGCGATGCTGATGTCCGGGTCCTGTGAGTCGAGATCGATGTCCGCGATCGCCAGGGCCGGATATCCGTTGGCAGGACAGCGCGCCATCCAGCGTCCGCCGGGAGCCACGATCCCAGATGGTGCTGTGGCGCTGAACTGCGCCGGGACGGAGTAGCCGAGCCAGTAGTTGTATAGCGTCCCGTACGCCTGGGCTACACGAGCACGGGGCGCGTCATCGACCATGACCGACAGCAGGACGCAGTCGACGTTGAGGCGCTCGTACTCGGCAAAGAGTTCCGGGAAGTTGGCCTCGATGCAGAGCGCGCAGCCGAACCGCATGCCGTCCACTTCGAAGACGAGGGGATCCCTCCCTGGCGAGTACAGGTAGGAGACCTCGGTGTGGGAGAGGAATCGCTTGTCGTAGCGGGCAACCAGGCGGCCCTGGTCGGAGACGATGTACTGGGTGGGCTGCGCGGCGAGGTCCCGATGTTCCGGGTCTTTTCCGCGCAGCCTCCCGCCGAACCCAGCGGGCATCTATTCGATGCACTGGG